>NZ_JBEHFT010000001.1:0-196482 GCF_040225455.1 Corynebacterium sp. KPL2838
ACGCCTTAAGTCGTTGCGCATTCGTGTATCGAATATTAGACATACGGAAAATCCTCCAAGATTTCGTCCGCATCCCCAAATGTGTTGTTTCCGGTGTGCAGCCTCCATGAATGGGCTTTAAGGGGCAACGTTCGCTTCGGCTTGTGCTTCCAGTCCGTCAAGCATGAGGTCTATGAGGCGTGGAGTAAGTGCGTCGGAGGCGAGTGAGGGCTTGGGTTCTATCGGGATGGGGCGGGTGACTATCCCGAGACCTATGTGAAAATCCAGCGCATTGAGGCTCTCTGGGCATAAGTGTGCCTTTTTGGCGGGGATTAGCAGTTTGTCGTAAATGGCGATTAATTCCTCGGCGCGATGGTCGATGATGCGGTCCTTTTGTTTTCGCGTTTCGGGATCGCGCATGGCATCTTCATAGATTGCTTGGGCAAGGGTTGCTAGCTGCAAAGTTCCTATGGAATGGACGGTGGCGCGCCACGCGGTACGTGCATCGATAGCAAATTCCGCACTGTGGGCATCGATGATTGCGGCGATATCAGCCATTGCCTGCGCGCTTACCGCGTCGAGCAGTTCGATGCGCTCGGGGAAGTGACGGGTGGCCGTGGCCACGCCTACTGAAGCGGCCTTCGCAATGGTCCGCATGGAAATTCCAGGCCCCTCAGTAGTGAGTAGTTGCCTGGTGGCGGTGACTATTGCTGCACGATTATTGGCTGCATCTTGTCTCATGGTTGACATCTTAACAAATGGAACACTATGTTCTATTTAAGCAACTGAAATACACTGTTCCATATAAGGGGGTTGTCATGAGTTCTACTGCGACTCTTTCGCGGATAAACACCACTGCAAAAATCTGTGCCGCCGTGATTGGGGTACCAATCGTTATCGGGCTAATGCTATTTGCTTGCCTTGCCCCCAACTTTTCTTCCGGACCGCAAGGCGTGCCCGTTGCTGTGGCCGGGCCAGAGCAGATGGTCAAGCACATGACCGATAAAGCAGGCGAGGATGGACCCGATTTAAGGGTTTATGAATCCGACGTCGATGTGCGCGATGCGATTGAAAACCGCGACGTGGTAGGTGGTCTGGTTATCACCTCATCGGGAGCACAAACCTATACGGCCTCTGGCAACGGTGCTGCCTACACAGAGATGGTGAACCAACTGGGTAAGTCATTCGAGGCACAAGGAATGGAGGTTTCTACCGAAGACCTTGCACCGACATCGGAGGAGGATCCGCAAGCTACTGGCATCGGGTTGCTAGGGCTGCCTTTGGCCTTTGGCGGCATCGTCTCCGCAGTCATCGCCACCTTTGTTTTCCGCCGCCGAAAGTGGGCCAAGTTTGTAGCGCTCGTCGGGATCGCCGCAGCGGGATCGCTCGTGGCCACGTGGATGCTACACACCGTCTACGGCACGTTAATCGGCAATTTCGGTATGGAATGGTTGGCCATCGCCCTGGGTATTCTTTCCACCTCATTGCTGACAGCAGGCTTAGCTGCGGTGATCGGTACCGCAGGTGTGGGAATTGGTGCGGTGCTGACTATCTTCCTAGGAAACCCACTCTCGGGCCTGGCCACCGGACCATGGTTGCTTCCTGATGGCTGGGCTACTTTGGGGCAGTGGATGCCCATTGGTGCAACGGGGTACCTCGTTCGTTCCTTGTCTTATTTTAATGGCCAGGGCGTCGGGTTCGTGTGGTGGGTATTCGCGGTCTGGATCGCAGTAGGCTTCGCATTACTCATGTGGGACCGGTCTGCCAGCACTACAAAATCGAAAGCAGGTCAGGAGGGCTAGGAAAGTTAGTAGCGCTCGCGGCGGCGCTTTTTCAGCTTGGCATAGTGATCCGGCTTGGAATCGCCGTAGCGGGAGCGGTTGCGCAGCGCCGCGGCGTGAGATGCGGTATCGGCTTCGGCAGCGGCGGTGGTAGCAGCCTCGGTTCCAGGCTCGCCGTGGGCGGAGGGACTGGAGGAGGGGACATCGGCAAGCGATTCTGCGTCCGCATTGAGAGCCTGCATGGCGGCTTCTTCCTCGCGCAGGCGGCGGCGCTCGCGGATCTCGGACCAAATAAAGTAGCCCAAACCCAGCGGGGCCATGATGCCAAAGGCAATCCACTGGTAGCCGTAGGAAAGGTGGTTGCCGCGGTCGAGCTGCGGGATGGGCATGGCGTTGAGGACGCCCGGCTGGTCCTCAGAGAGCTGGATATAGTCTTGGCCTAAGTCAGCACCGATAAGCGAGCCCACCTGCTCGGTGTGGATGGAATAGACCTGCTGGTAGCCCTCCTGCGTGATGGGGGCGGTTTTGTGCTCGGCCTCATTTGAGCGCACCATGCCGGTAATCGTTACCTCCTCGGAGGGAGCGGGCGGAATATCCGGCACCGCATTGCCCTCCTCGGCGCTGACCCAACCGCGGTTAATCAGCATAGTCAGGCCCGCATCGGTGCGGAAAGGCACCAAGGATTGATAGGACGGGCCGGAACCGGCGGGGCGCAGGCGAAGCAGCACCTCATCTTCGGGCAAGTAGTGCCCCTTGAGCGTGGTACGGGACCATTCGTCACCGGAAATGGCGCCGTCATCGTCCACGACCTGGTCAATCGGCTGAGGATCAGCCTCGTAGGCGTGGGTGATGTTTTCATTGCGTTCCACAATGTCATCGTCCTTTCCCAGTTGCCACGGGGCAAGGACACTAAAGGCCAGGTAGGAAAATGCCACCACGAAAAGCAGCATGAGTACCCAGCCAGGCTTGAGGAACGTCTTTAGCATGCCCCCAAGTCTAGTCGTGGTTTTCGCGAATCCAATCCAGCAGGCCGGGGACGGCGGCTTCGATATTCTTGCGCGCGGTTTCGAAGTCTTCTTCGGTGCCGTAGTAGGGGTCTGCGACCTCTGCGCCTTCCGGGGAATTGGGATCGAAGCTGCGCATCAGGCGGACCTTGTCAGAGTCGATGCCTAGATCGATGAGCGAATCATAGTGCCCGGAATCCATCGCGATGAAGAGATCGGCGTCCATGTGCTCTTCGCCCAATTTGGATGCGCGGTGGGAGGCCCCATCGTGTCCAGCGCGGCGCAGCTCCGCCACGGCCCGCTCATCCGCGCCTTGCCCCACGTGCCAGCCGCCGAGCCCGCAGGAATCCACGGTAGCGAGGAGATCGAGCATGTCATCTTCCATTTCATCGCGAACGATGATTTCGGCCATGGGCGAGCGGCAAATATTGCCGGTGCACACAAAGACGAGGTAGAGACCCGAGTGAGAAGAAGATTCAGTCATGCGAAAACCCTTTGCGCAGATAGTACTGTAGTGCGGGAGACAGGATATAGCACTAGCGTAATTTAAAAGAATCGAGCATAAAGGAGTATCCCCATGTCTGCTGTGCGAGTGGGCGATGTGCGCCGCGTTTTGGATCAGGCCTATCCGCCCCATTTGGCCGAAAAGTGGGATGCCGTAGGCCTTATTTGCGGCGATCCCGCAGACGAGGTGCGCACCGTCGCCTTTGCCTTGGATTGCACCCAAGAGGTTGCGGACCGTGCGGTTGAGCTCGGCGCGGATATGTTGGTAGTCCACCACCCGCTGCTACTGCGCGGCGTGGACTCAGTGGCGGCCGATACGCCCAAGGGCAAGGTCGTACACACCCTGATTAAAAATGGCGTGGCGCTTTTTGCCGCCCACACCAACGCCGATAAGGCCCGGCCAGGGGTTAACGATAAGCTCGCGGAACTCGTGGGCATTACTCCGGGACGGCCCATCGTGCCGGAGGCCCCAGAGACCATCGATAAGTGGGGAGTGCATATTCCTGCAGGCAGTGCGGAGCAGGTAAAGCAGGCGCTTTTCGATGCCGGCGCGGGCCACATCGGCGCCTATTCTCACTGTTCCTTCGATATCGCGGGCAAAGGCCAATTCAAACCGGAGGAGGGTGCGGACCCGGTAGAAGGGGACATCGGCAAGCTGCACCGCGGCGAAGAGATACGGGTGGAGTTCGTGGCTCCCGCGTCGTTGCGGGCCACGCTGATTGCGGCGCTGCACGAGGCGCACCCATATGAGGTGCCCGCCTATGACATCGTGGAAACGGCCGGAAGTGGCGACCTTGATACCGCACTGGGCCTGGGACGCGTGGGAGAGCTGCCCCGCGAGATGACCCTGCGGGAGTTTACGCAGCAGGTGGCCAATGCCCTGCCCGAGACCGCATGGGGCATCCGGGCCGCCGGGGACCCAGAACAGACCGTGCGCACCGTGGCGGTCTCATCCGGCGCCGGGGATTCCTTCCTGGCAGCTGCGGCAAAGCTGGGCGTCGATGTGTATGTCACCTCCGATCTGCGCCATCACCCGGTGGACGAGCATTTGCGCGCTGGGGGACCAGCCGTCATCGATACAGCCCACTGGGCCAGCGAATTTCCCTGGACGGCGCAAGCAAGCGATATCGTAGAAGCAGCATTAGAACTAGATACGGAAATTATTAGCCTGCGTACTGATCCGTGGACTATCTCCGCGCACCCAAAGGAGTCATAAGTGAAACTATCGCAAGAACTACAGCCGGTACTGCTGGAATTGGCCAACCTGGAACGCTCGCAAGGCATTGGCGGGGAAAAAGAGCTGCCAGAAAAGGTTGAGTACGACAAGGCACAGCAGGAACACAAGCGCTTGCTCGATGCCTCCGGTTCCGCGCAGATGGCAGTCGATGACATGGAAAATGAAATCCTGCGCATCCAGGCCGATGAGCGCAAGCTGCGCCGGCGCGAGCGCGATGACAAGGGTCAGCTCGGCGCCGAATTGGATACCGAAAAGCGCAAGGACATCGAGCACGATCTCTACGCCACCAAGTCCCGCATCGCGGATCTGATGAGTGAGCTACAAGAAGCCCACAACGAGATCCACGCGCTGCGCTCTAACCTGGACGTGCACGGTGCGCGCGTCTCGGATTCTGAGCGCAAGCTGGAAATGCTGCGCCGTGCCGCCGACGCCGCCCAAGAGGCCGCGGATAACCAGCCCGATCCCGCCGTGCGCATCGCGGATTTGCGCGAACAGCTGCCCTCCGATGTCCTGGAGGAATACGACGCGCAGCGGCAAGAAAACGGCGTTGGCGCCGCGCAGTTTAAGGCCAACCGGGCCTGCGGCGGCTGCTTCATCGTCTTGCCACCCGCCGATAAAAACGCCGTGCGCAATGCGCCTGCCGATGAGCTGCCACAGTGCAGCGACTGCGGTTCCTACCTGGTGCGCCTGGCATCATGAAGGTCATCATCTACGCCGATGGCGGCTCGCGCGGCAATCCCGGAGTAGCCGGTTCAGGCACCGTCGTTTATGCCGCGGATGGCGCAACCATCCTGCGCGAAATCGTCTATGTGGTAGGTACCAAGGCCACCAATAACGTGGCCGAATACCACGGCTTATTGCGCGGGCTCGAGGCAGCCTCCGAGCTAGGTGCCAGCGAGGTGGAGTTCTATATGGATTCCAAGCTCGTCGTGGAACAGATCAACGGGCGCTGGAAAATCAAGCACCCCGATATGCAAAAGCTGGCCCTTAAGGCCCGCACTCATATCGACGGGTTTTCTTCCTTCAGCCTAGACTGGGTCCCGCGCGCGAAAAATAAGGTGGCGGATGCCCTATCCAATGATGCGATGGACGCGGCCGCGGCGGGGCATAAGGTGGGCATCGTCAAGAGCGATGCCGATGAGCCTGCCGCCGAGCCTTCGTCCGCAGCCGCGCCGGGTGAGTCTACGCCTGTCGAGGGCGAGAAAGAGTGGGATACCTCCGCGCCGCACCCTTCCGACTGGCTGGGCGAGCGCGACGATAAAACCCGGTTTATCCTGCTGCGCCATGGGCAAACCGAAATGTCTGCCGCCAAGCAATACTCAGGGCGCGCCAATCCGGAGCTTACTGAACTGGGTAAAAAGCAGGCGCTCGCCGCCGCACAGGCCCTTGCCGGTACCACCATCGACGCCATCGTGTGCTCGCCGCTGAAGCGCTGCCAGGAAACGGCGGCCGCCGTCGCGCATGGCCGCGATATCGACGTGGTGACCGAAGAGGGCCTGAGCGAGGTGGACTTTGGCGAGTGGGAAGGAAAGACCGCAGCCGAAGCGCACCAGCGCGACCCAGAGATACACGAGCAGTGGCTGCACGATGCCGCCACACCGTGCCCCGGCGGGGAATCGCTGCAGGCTGTTAACCGTCGCGTGCGCGCAGCCCGCAAGGAATTGCAGCGGCGCTATAGCGGCAAGACGGTGCTGATTGTCAGCCACGTCAACCCCATCAAATCCTTCCTCTGCCAGGCCCTGAACGCTGGTCCGGCGACCTTCCAACACCTGTTTTTGGATCTGGCGGCGCTATCGGATGTCGAGTTCTGGGACGGTGGCTCTATGGTGCATGGATTCAACGATGTGGGACACCTGGAGGGGCTGCGCTAGACTAAAGAGCGCGAATGAGCCGGCCGGGCGATCGCGTCGCCGCAAACGGGCAGCGTTGGTGCTGTTACGTGGGCGCCGAGGAAAGTCCGGACTCCACAGAGCACGGTGGTTGCTAACGGCAACCCGGGGTGACCCGCGGGCAAGTGCAACAGAAAGTAGACCGCCTTGTGGCTCCACTTGCGCTTCCACCCAAGTTGGGACCACAAGGTAAGGGTGAAACGGTGCGTTAAGAGCGCACCAGCACCGTCAGCGATGGCGGTGGCTGGGTAAACCCCACCGGGAGCAAGGCATCACGGCCCTGCCACGTCGCAGGGCCCGATCAGGCGTTTTAAGGCTGCTCGCCCGAGCCTGAAGGTAGCTGCTAGAACCAACTGGCAACGGTTGGTCTAGATGGATGTTCGCCGCGCGGCGTTCCTTTTAATGGGGCGCCGCGGTTAGACAGAATCCGGCTTATAGGCCGGCTCATTCGCCCTTAATCTTCTACCTTGGCGGGCTCGCCCGCGGCCAGCTTCACCAGCAGGAAACCATCATCTGCTAGGTCCGCCGCGAAGTTTTCCGCGCGGTTGCTGGGGACATAGGCAATAACGGCGCCAGATAGCCCCGCATGCGCCGAACGCGCGGCCACCGCGCCGCGGACCGTGACCAGCTCTGCGAGCTTTTCCGCAGAATCGAAGCCATAGATATTGGTCAGCGAGGCCTGCGATTGCAAGACAATGGGGAAAAGCTCGTTGCGGCGGTGCGAGCGCAGGTAGCGCACAAAGTGCTCCACACGGGTGGTTTCTTCCTCATAAAATGCCATCCACGCGGTAGCCGCATTGATGCTGGGGCGACCGTCCTCGCCGTAGACCTTGTGTACGGCTTTGAGCCACTCCACCACTCGCTGCTGTGCATCAGGCAATAAACGCAGCGACTCCGTGCCGAAGGAATGGCAAGCATCATCAATAAACTGCTGGCGTTGGCGGATGTCACTAATTGCCTGTTCCTGTTCGTGCGCAACGTCCCCGGGCACCGCCACGGCAAAGGCCACCACGTCCTGGCCCACCACCTGTGGCGCATGGGTGACCGAACCATCGGCATAGTCGATGATGCACACGCCGTCACCACTGCTGCGCAGCGCGGCCGTGTGGCGCGCGCGAAGGGCAGGCTTATGAGCAAAGGTGGTCACCGCTTGGGTGCAGACATCCGCAACGCGCACGCGCAACGGCGCGTCGAGGTTATCGGTTGGGCCCATTAAGGCAAGCGCAACGGCAACATCCGCCGCCGATGCGGCGCCTAAGCCGATATCGGCAGGGATATCGCTGACGATGGTGATATCCGCCCCAGCCGTTTCCCGGGATAGTAACTGGCGGTTGACCATGGTGTGCACGATGCCGCCGATGCGCGCGGCAAGCCCTCCTTCTGGTGCGGGCGGGATGACCGGTTGGCCCTCAGAGTTCGTCGTGGGTTGTTGGGCCGCAGCGAGCGCAGCCACCTCCTGCAGGCTAATGGAATCGTGCGTAGGCTCCCCGCTAGCCGGTATGTAGTGGACCGAAACGATGCCATCCGTGCGCGAACTGACGGCCGCTGCTGCGCGGAGATCCGACAAGCTTGCGGCGACGATGCCCCCATAGTGATCGATATGCTCACCAATAAGTGGCCAGGTCGCGGGCGCGCTGGCGACATGGGTGGGCTCCGTTCCCACGATAGAGGCGTGTTGTTGTGCAACGCGCTCAGCAATAGGGGACTTAGGCGTCGACCACAGTGGCATGAAGGCAAAAGCTCCTTTTCCAATTCGGCGGATAAAAATCACGCGGCTACGTGGCGCGGGCTAGCGCCATGGAGAAAGTAGCCGATAAAGCGGCTCCCTCGCTCCGCGTGAGAGAGCAGGGGAGGCATCAAAAGAAATACTGCCCTCATATTCTAGCGGGCGTGTGTTTTCGTGCATGGGTAGTGTGGGCACCAACCACAAACAGGCGGCGCACACGTGCTGCCCAGAGTATATAGACGAAAGGGACTACCGTGGCGACCACAGCAGATGAGAAATGGTATTACGACCCCTCCACCAAAGAAGTCAGCAAAGGAAAAGTATCCGGCTGGGAAAACCGCATGGGCCCCTACGACACCCGCGAAGAGGCCGAGCACGCCATAGAAATCGCGCGCGCTCGCACCAAGGCAGCCGATACCGCAGAAAAGGAAGATGATGGCTGGGACTAGTTAATTTCCCAACCACCATCTGACTGCCCTTTATGCGGCCTAACGCGGCACAGCTGGTGCCTCGGCAGCGCTACTTCTTCAGCTTCTTGCGCAGCGGCTTAAACGCGGCCTTGATGTCCTTGAAAGACTCGTTGTAATCATCCAAGGCAGAAAGGCCGATAGCGCGTTCGCGCTGATACAGCAGGCCGTAGCCAAAGGTATCTTCCCCGCGGCGGTGCGCGTTCTGGGATAGCTCGAGCAACTTATCCCGCGAGGTAACCGAGTCTTGGAAATCCCCCAAGACCGATTGCATCTTTTTGCAGGCCTTGTACAGGCGCTTGGTCTTTAGTTTCGTTGCTGAACCGGCCGCCTCTGCTGCGTAGCGCAGCTTCTTGGCAGCCTTGCGCATATCGTGGAAATAATCCTCGCGCTCGTGCAGCGAAAGCTCCGCGTTATCCCAATTGTCCACGGCCTTCTTATGCCGCTTGACCAATTTCTTATAGGCCTTTTCTAGGTGGCGTGCCATTACGGCATCGACGTCCTCGGCCTCCGCGTCGGCAGCGTTAGACGGTTCTTCCGTCTTCTTTTCAGCGGCCGAATTTTCCTCTGCAGCATGCGCTTGTGCGGATTCTTCGACTGAATTATCGGTTGTATCCCCAGCCGCTTCCTCAGTCGCGTCCACAACAGCGGAATCGTCATCACTATCGGTATCTTCTGCGGACTGGGACCCGGACGTAGGGGGATCCGCCAATAGGCGGTCGAGGGACTCGAGTAATTCGAGGTATTCCTCAGAATTTAGCGCGGCGATAACCCTGCGGTGCGCCCGCCGGTAGGCGGTACCCATGTCGCGGGAGATGTGTTCGCGGGTGGCGGCATCTAAGGTATCGGAGTCCTCGGATTCCAGGAGTTCTTGCCAGCGCTCTTCTACGACCTCTGCATCGCGGGCTACGCCCAAAATGCCGGCGAGCTCTTTGAGGTCGGCTTCGATTTTTTCAATCTGTGGGCCGACGACGATGCCGTGAAAAGTCTGTAGGTGGCTGCGCAGCTCGCGGGTGGCCACACGCATTTGGTGCACCGAGTCCCACTCATCGCGGCGAACGCGC
The DNA here is from genome assembly GCF_040225455.1 of Corynebacterium sp. KPL2838. NCBI lineage: Bacteria > Bacillati > Actinomycetota > Actinomycetes > Mycobacteriales > Corynebacteriaceae > Corynebacterium > Corynebacterium sp. KPL2838. The sequence continues at coordinate 9,652 of NZ_JBEHFT010000001.1, forward strand.
GGATCGTAATCAATGAGCTTGTCGCGGTTAGCCTGCAGCGCTGCAATCACCGCTGCTGCCGGGGAATCCTCATCAACATTCGGGGTTACGAGCGCGGGCGGTAGGGGAGCATTGTTGTAGGAATCTCCCAAGGCCGACTTCAACTTAGACGGGGACGAAGAAACGCGAGCCCCAGCGCCGATGAGAAGTGAAGTCGCGCGGCGGATGAACTGGCTTCCTTCTTCGGGGCCTGGAAGCTCACCGGCAAGCTCCACTTCCCATTCGCGCCAGGATTGCTGCTGCCCGCCGGGCAGAAAGGAAAAGGCGGTGACGTGGTCATCGCAGAATTCCGCGACAGGATTATTGTGCTCGTTCGCAAGCAGCATCTCGGTGCGGTTATTATCCACCTGCGCAATGGGGCTTAACTCTTTGTGGCGAACGATAGAGCGCACTTGCTTTACAAGCTCTTGGGGCACCTCGTATTTGCCGTATACCGGTTCTCCCAGTTCGGCATGGATCTCAGTTCGGCCGCCCTCGCTTGGGATTTTGATGTGCCAGCCATCGTCATTGCCGCCGGTGCGGCGGCGCAAGGTGATTTTGGCGTGCGTTAGACGTAAATCTTCCGTGTCGTAATAAATGGCGGATAGAGCGTGGTGGCGCGTTTCTGCAATATGGTCAACGGATTCGAGTCGAGTGAGTTCAGGTAGTTGAGTCGATTCTGCTACGGCGAATTTCGCTTCTACTTCCAGAAAAGTCTGTGTTGACATTCACATACCCTTAAGCTTTTACAACAATTAATTTCACCTGTGATCCTACCTGTGACGCGCAGCACGCGCCTGAAAAATTTCGCAGTGTTTGCTGTGCGCACAGGTAGAAATGAGCCGCCGACACCATGGGACTGAAAGGGGGGGGAAGAGCAGGCCGCGGCGTACCCGCCATCGGTATTAAGAATCGATGCCCGCGGTAGGCCCGCCTAAGTGAGACTTTTCCGCGGCCGTGATGCCATCAGTGATGCCGTGCAAGCTATTCATGGATAGCGAGGAGGTAGTCAGGTTCGGAAATAAGCGGTTTCGGGTTTCCGCGGCATGATCGGTGCGCGCTTGGAGCGCAGGCAGCGTCTGAGTGGCGATGAGCTCTGCGTGGTGACTGCAATAGGGAGATTCATCGAGTTTTTCTTCGATGCCGTCTTCATTGGCCAGCTGTAGCAGCTCCCCGATCCGGGCGGCATAGGAAAGGCGGAAGCTCCGGCGATAGGACGCGGTGGTCTGTGTGGCGCGGGCAAACTCGGCCCCTTCGCTATTGCGCATGTACCAATCGCATTGGCGGTTCAGCGAGGAGAACAGATCGGCGCAGTGGGCGGCGTCTTCGGACGCGCCGATGATGCAGGCAAGGCCCTTTTCGTGGATGAGGAGGGTGGTGCACCCATTGGCATTGGCGATGGTGCCTAACAAGGTGACCTGATGCTTGATATATGGCGGGTGAACGTGCACGCGGTGGGAAATGAGGCGGGGCTGGTCCACGGTTAAGAGATCTTCGATGCGGTATTTCTGCTGCAGCGACTGGGCTTTAGAAATAAGCACCTCTGCCTCTTCTGCAAAGGACGTGGATTCTGCCTTGCGCAATAGCCCCAAGACCTTGTGGCGGATTTTGTCCTGCTTATCGCTAGAGTCACCAGCCTGGCTCAACTCGCCGCCTGCTAAAAGTTCGGTATCGTGCAAACGTGGCAGGTGCACCAGCTCTTTCATGATGGCGCGCATTTTATCGCGGGGAATGAAGTTTTCTTGCGGGGCTTCTAATTGCAACCACGCTTTGCGCAGCACGGGTGAGGTGATGCGGGCAGGTACGTGCGGGCTAGCGCGGTAGATGAGGGGATAAGAATAAGAACCAAGGATGTGGCGTAAATCGTCCGGGGACCACCCGTATTGGGCGGCGGTCACTACGGCATCGATAACGCTGGCAGAAAGTTCATCAACGTGGGAGTTCATACTAGTTTCTTCCTTTAGAAAGCTTGTACAGGTGTTCGCTTGCCCCACTAGCAAATCACGTGCGCGAAGCCGTACCTGCTGCATTAACCCCCGCTAGCTACCCCCTGAATACTCTGGCGACCTGCGAATCTGACCATGTGGAAATTGACTAATGAACTGCACACTGCCTAGCGGTGAGCCGGTAAGGTTTAGGGCATGAATAGCCAACACGAATTCGTCTTACGCACCGTTGAGGAACGCGATATCCGCTTTATCCGCTTGTGGTTTACGGATATCATGGGCGCCCTCAAATCCGTAGTGATGAGCCCCTCCGAACTCGAATCCGCCTTTGAGGAGGGGATTGGCTTTGATGGCTCTTCGGTAGAAGGGTTTTCCCGGATCTCTGAATCGGACACCATTGCGCTGCCGGATCCCTCCACCTTCCAAATTTTGCCCTTTGATGACAACGAGCCGGACCTGCAAACGGCGCGCATGTTCTGCGATATTGCGCAGCCGGATGGTCAGCCTTCCGTGGTGGATCCGCGCCATATCCTGCGCCGCCAGGTTACCGAGGCGGCCAATGATGGATTTACCTGTATGGCCTCGCCAGAAATTGAGTTCTACCTGCTGGAACACAGCAAGGAACTGACAGACCTGGTCCCCACCGATAATGGCGGGTATTTCGACCAAGCGACGCACGATACCGCGCCGCTCTTCCGCCGCCGCGCCATGCTGGCACTGGAATCACTCGGCATCGCCACCGAATTTAGCCACCACGAAACCGCGCCGGGCCAGCAGGAAATCGATCTCCGCCACGCCGATGTGCTGACCATGGCGGATAATATTATGACCTTCCGGCGGGTTATTAAGCAGGTAGCCACGGATTCAAATGTGCGGGCTACGTTCATGCCCAAGCCTTTTGAGGATCTCCCGGGCTCCGGAATGCATACGCACTTTAGCCTTTTTGAAGGCCAGTCCAATGCCTTCCACGATCCGGATGATGAATTTTCGCTCTCACACACCGCCAAGCAGTTCATCGCCGGAATTTTGGAGCACTCTACGGAAATGAGCCCCATCATCAACCAGTGGCCCAACTCCTATAAGAGGCTGATGTTTGGCAATGAAGCGCCGGGTTCGGCTACGTGGGGCGTGCAGAACCGTTCTGCCCTGGTGCGCGTGCCGACGTACCGCCTGACCAAGGAGGAATCGCGCCGGGTGGAAATCCGGTCCATCGATGCCTCTATGAACCCATACTTGGGCTATGCGGTGATCCTCGCCGCTGGGCTGCGAGGCATCCGGGAAGGCTACGAATTAGACGAGCCCGCGGAAGACGATGTCCACCAGCTCACCCACCGGGAACGCCGCGCCATGGGGTATAAGGATCTTCCCTCCAGCATGGATCAGGCTCTGCGCGAGTTTGAAAAGTCCGAATTTATGGCGGAGGTCTTGGGCGAGCACGTCTTCGAGTTCTTTTTGCGCGCCAAATGGGAAGAATGGCGCGATTACCAGCGCCAAATTACGACAGTCGAGCTGCGCAACAACCTGAACTTCTAGGAGAATAATGCGTCCTGCCACGGTGCCGTCGCCGGCGTCGCTGGGCCTTAGCCGGTCCCATGCCGCACAAGACTTAGAACAACTGGGATGGAATAACCCGGAGTCCGTTGACATCTTATGGACGCTGGCTGCGGTCGGTGATCCAGATTTAGCGCTTAATAACCTCGTGCGCATTTACGAGCAGGCCCCGGAGCTCGATGCGGAAATCCGCAGCAATGAGCAAGTGAGGGTGCGCCTTCTTGCGCTCTTGGGTGCGTCGACGGCGTTTGGGGATCACCTCGCTGCCCACCCGGAGCTGTGGGAAGAGCTGAAAAAGCCCCTGCCGGAGCCAGAAGAGATGCTCACCAGCCTGCTTGAAACGGTCGGCGCGCAGCCGGCAACGTTTGCGGCAGAGCTCGATGCTCCCGATCCAGCGAGGGAGGATCTCAGCGCGCCGGGTACGTACCGCGCGAGCGAAGGTGAGCATAAAAAGGAGATGCGGACCCAGTACCGCACGCTGATGATGCGGCTCGCCGCGCACGATGTGGCGGGTACCTTCCACTCCCGAAAGGGGCAATCCCGCCCGCAGCCGGAGGTAAGCTTCCGGCAGGTCACCACGCTGACGACTGCGCTTGCCGATGCCGCCCTTACCGCCTCCCTTGCCGTTGCGGTACGCAAGATCTACGGCGATGATCCGCTCGATGCGCAGCTTGCCGTCATGGCGATGGGTAAGTGCGGTGCCGGCGAGCTCAATTACATTTCCGATGTGGACGTTATCTTCGTCGGCAGCGAGGCAACGCCCAAAGCTACCCGGCTCGCCGCGGAGTTTAACCGGATTGGGTCGACGACATTTTTTGATGTCGATGCGAACCTGCGGCCGGAGGGTAAGTCTGGGGCGTTGGTGCGCACGCTGGATTCGCACGTGACCTACTACCGCTGGTGGGCAGAGACCTGGGAATTCCAGGCGCTGCTCAAGGCGCGGGCGATGACCGGCTACCTGCCGTTGGGGGAGGATTACCTGGAGCAAATCCGGCTGATGGTCTGGACGGCCTCGCAGCGCGATTCCTTCGTGGAAGACGTGCAAGCCATGCGCCGGCGCGTATTGGATAATGTGCCGGATGAGCTCAAACATCGCGAGCTCAAGTTGGGCGTCGGCGGGCTGCGCGATATCGAATTCGCGGTGCAATTGCTGCAATTGGTGCACGGTCGCTCCGATGAGTCCCTGCGTGCGCTTTCGACAGTGGATGCCCTCGACGCGCTTATCTCCGCAGGCTACGTGGGCCGCGAAGATGGCACGCAGCTCATTGAGGCCTATGAATTCTTGCGCCTTTTAGAACACCGCCTGCAATTGGAGCGCTTCCGCCGCACGCACACGCTGCCGGCAGACGATGATGAAGCGGGCCTGAACTGGCTCGCGGTGATTTCGGGGTTCTCCCCGCAGGGCACAAAGTCTGCGGTGCAGGGCATGTTAGCGCATTTGCGGCGCATTAGGATGCGCATTTCCGAGTTGCACTCGCGCCTGTTTTATCGCCCGCTGCTTAATTCCGTGGTGACCATGTCCGCCGATGAGCTGAAACTTTCGCCCGAGGCGGCAAAGCTGCAACTTGCGGCATTGGGCTATAGTTCACCGGTGCGCGCCTTCGAGCACCTGACCTCCTTGGCATCCGGTACGTCCCGCAAGGCACGTATTCAAGCAATTTTGCTGCCGACCTTGATGGAGTGGCTAGCAGACACCGCGGATCCGGATATGGGGTTGCTCAATTACCGCAAGCTATCTGAGGCCGCCCGCGATAAGTCGTGGTTCCTGCGCATCCTGCGGGATGAGGGGATCGTCGGCCAGCGCTTGATGCATATTCTAGGAACCTCGCCGTTTACCGCGGACCTTATTATCAGTGCCCCGGATTCGGTAAAACAGCTTTCCGATGGCGCGACCGGCCCCAAGTTGCTCGAAACTAAGCCGGAGCAGGTGTCCATGGCGCTGGTTAATTCCAGCAAGCGCCATGCGCACCCGGATAAGGCGGTGGCGGTCGCGCGCTCGCTACGCAGGGTGGAGCTGGCGCGCATTGCCAGTGGCGATCTCCTAGGAATCATCCCTGTTGAGCAGGTGTGCCAAGAACTGTCGACTATCTGGAACGCGGTCTTGGAAGCCGCCCTGCGCGCTGAGGTGCGGGCTTGGCGGATGGACCACGAGGATGCGGAACCGCCGGCGCGCATTGCGGTTATTGGTATGGGTCGGCTCGGTGGCCGTGAGCTTGGGTTCGGCTCCGATGCAGATGTTCTTTTTGTGGCAGAGCCTGAGGCTGCAGACGATGAAGGCGAGGCTATGCGGTGGGCCATCGGGATCGTCGATAAGCTGCGCCGTCGACTTGCCAAGCCCTCCGGGGATCCGCCTTTGGACGTTGACTTGGGCCTGCGCCCAGAGGGGCGTTCGGGTGCGGTGGTGCGCAGCATTGCCTCCTACAAGCGCTATTACCGCGAGTGGGGCGAGGCCTGGGAAATGCAGGCGCTGCTGCGCGCGGCCTTCATCGCTGGGGACGAGGAAGTGGGCGAGCGCTTTATGGAGATGATCGATGAATACCGCTACCCAGATAGCGGCGCGAGCCAATCCACCATTCGCGCCATCCGGCGCATGAAGGCTCGCGTGGATAATGAGCGCCTGCCGCGGGGAGCCGATCGCACCACCCACACGAAGCTGGGGCGCGGGGCGCTGACCGATATTGAGTGGACGGTGCAGCTGCTGATTATGATGCACGGGCACGAATATCCCGAGCTGCGGCAACCAGGAACCTTGCCGGTGCTGGAGGCGCTGGAAGAAAGCGGTATCTTAAGCGCCGATCAAACTAGTGACCTGCGGGATGCGTGGTTGATGGCAACGGATGCCCGCAACGCGTTGGTGCTGGTGCGCGGCAAGCGCGTGGATCAATTGCCTGGGCCGGGCCAGCAATTGGCTCAAGTAGCCGGCGCGGCCGGCTGGACGCCGGAGGATAACCAGGATTTCCTAGATACCTACCTGAAACTGACCCGGCACGCACGCAAGGTGGTCGATGAAGTCTTTTGGGGAGAGGAGGAATCCTTCGAGCATTCTTAAAGTTGCCGCATAACTTGGTCTATACAGCGCTAATTCCCTTAACTTTTGAAGTATCGGATCCTAGAGTAGGAATAAGTTAGAGAAAGGATCTTTGGTTATGTCATTTCAGCTGCAGCTCGATGTGGACTCCGCCACCGTTGGAGAATTGGCCGCATTGCTTTCTGCCCCTCGCGCGGCAGGAGTCCGTGATGATGACGCCCTAGAATTAGATGGCACCACCTTGACCATTGAGGTCTCGGCCCCACAAACAGGCGCATCCCGCGGCGGGCAGAATCTCGACGCGCCGCAGCGCGCAGACGACCTTGGCCGCGAGGGCGGTGCGGACTCCCGCTCGCGCGGGCGCGGCGACCGCATTGGGGAGGCCACGATCCGCTCGCTCATCGATATTTTGAATGAACGCGGCAATGGTAATTCCTCGCGCGGCAATGGTTATGGCTTCTTCGGAGGAAACTCGGATTACCATGGCTAAATCTTCGGGAGCCCACCGCAGGAAGCTTATCTACCTCTGGGGCTGTATTGCCGTGGCGGCCATTATCGCCGTCGTCGTTGGCACGTGGGCAACCAGTCGGCATCACCCGCCTAAAGGGACGATGACCGTGGGAGATGCCGTAGCCGGGGGAGTGGTGCAAGAAGAAGCGCCCGCCCAGGTGAATGGTGCGGTAGGAAGCGATGCGTCTTCAGAGGCCAATCGCGTGATGTCGCTGGCGAAGGCGTTGGGGATTCCCCTGGAATCGGTGCCGCGCGATATTACCCAGAATAAATCCGGAAAGTCTGATGTCCGGCAGTATCTCGAGCGCGAATTAAAGAGCGCCGTGGCCTCTGGTGAGTTGGATGAAGACGATGAAAAGGCCATCATCGGTGCCTTCGAAAAGGGGATTGTCATCCCCGCCAGCGATGGCATCGTGGCCGAAAGCGCCCCGGCGAATTAGGCCAGTGCCATGGGCACTGGATTGCCTGCGAATGGTCCCTAAGAAGTTTCAGGAAACCGGCAGACTGACGGTATGGCCTTAACAGCTCGTCTCCCTAGAGTTATCCCATAACGAAACGGTAACGAATAAAGGTATGCGTTACCGAGGGACTGGAGGAGACGATGACAATAAGCAATAGATTATCTACAACCTTGGCGGTGGCTGCAGCCATAGTATTTCCTATTAGCGGGGGATTGGCGATAGCCTTTGCGGTAAATACGGTTCCAGCAGAGACCATTGCCCAAGCCGCAACCGGGGATCCATTAATCCTGCACCTCAAGTCCGCACTCGAGGTAGCAACAGCACTAGCGAAGAGATAGCGTGCATACCCCAACTGTGCACCGCCGCTGCTGCTAAAGTTCCAGGCATGTTGGTTGATGCCATTCGCCTGAAATCCATGCCGCGGGATTATCGCCGCAGCCTGCCTGCCTTCGATTACCTAGCGGATTTAAGGCGCTTTTCCTTTACCCGCCCGGTGACGATTTTCGTCGGCGATAACGGCATAGGAAAATCCAGCTTCTTGGCTGCCATGGCAACGGATCTTGGGTGCTCTCCCAAGGGCGGCCGGATGGGGGATCCGGAAGCAATCTTGCCAGTAAGCCCGGTGGCTTGTGAGTGCACGGAGCTTATCCAGCGCGCCTATTTCCTGCGCGCGGAAACCCACGAATACCTTCTATCGCGCGAACAATCCCCCGAGGAAACCGGTGGGCGTTCCACCCTGCCCATCCAGGTGGATGTGCAGGCCCGCTCGCACGGCGAGTCCGTGTTCGACGTGCTCTATGAGCGCGTTGACGGCGCTGGGGTCTATATTCTGGATGAACCAGAATCGGGATTGTCCGTCGTCCGGCAATTGGCATTGATAGCGGAAATCGCCCAAGCCGTTGACCGCGGTGCGCAGGTATTTATCGCCACGCATTCACCCATCCTATTAGGCTGCCCCAATGCCGATATCGTGGAATTAAATGACACCGGCTTTCAGCGCATTTCCTTTGACGAGGCCGAGGCCGTGGCCGCCACCAGGGAGTTCCTCGAGGACCCTGAGGGGACCATCAACTTTATCTTGGCCCCAGACGCAGAAGATGCAGAGGCGGAGGATGCAATGGCAGCCGACACCACGGTGGACGAGGCCGAAAGGCACGAATAGACCGCTAGGTTACTTCCACGATCCGCACGGATGGCCCCGCGTAGCCGCCGCGCCGACGCAGGATGTGGGTGATGACAACACCAGCCATGCCACACAGCCATATGGCTAGGACGGCGAGTGAGGCGGAGGTGAAATCGGGCATGGAGTAATTGGGGGCATCGGCAGAGTGGTCCAAGACCATGCCAAATAATTGCGCGCCCAACATGCCGGAGGTAAACCCGCCCATATTGCCTAAGCCGGTGGCGGTGGCGACGACAGAGCGGTCCATGTTCTCGCGGATGATGTCGAAGCCATAATTCGACGTCGGCGTGCACAGCGCCAAGATAAAGGAGACCACGGTGATGGCCGCCAGACCCCCGCCGGTGCCGAAGGCGAAGAATAGTACCCAGGTCAGCACGTGCAGGCACACAAACCCAAGCGCGACCCAGGGACGGATATTCTGCGCGCGGGAAGAAATCCGGCCGTGCAGTGGACCGACAAGAACCAAAAATACGGCCAAGAGGGTGAGCACAAGGCTGGCCTTGCCCTTGGACAGCTCCATGCCTTGGGTCATCATGGGCATGCCCCACAGCATGACAAAGACAATCAGCGGCAACATGCCGCTGTAGTGAATAAAGTACGCCTGCCAGGCGATGGGCGAGGTAAAGACCGCCTTTAAGCGGGCACCGATGCTGCTGCCCTGGGAATTGGGCGGTTCTTTTTCTAAAGGGATAACCCCGAGCTTCTCTGGGGAGTCAGCGACCGCGACGGCGGCGGCAATGGCAACGAGGATGCCTACTGCGCCCAAGGTCACGAACGCCGCGGTCCATCCCGCAGTTCCTAGCAACCAGAGGAAGGGGACGGCGGAAATGAATTGGCCCATCTGGCCAATGGAGGAGGTCACCTGGGTAAACATCGGTGTGCGGTGCAGCGGGAACCAGTAAGGCAGGATGCGCATCACCGATAAGAAGCCCGTGGCATCGCCGGCGCCGATGAGCACGCGTGCGAAGATAGCTACCCCGTAATTGCTGGTAAAGCCGAGTATGACCTGGCCAACGCCCATAATGACCGCGCCCACCACGAGCAGGATGCGGGGGCCAAATTTATCGATCAGCATGCCGGTGGGGATCTGCGCGATGGCATAAACGCCCAATTGCACGGAGGTAAATACCGCGATGCGCCCGGCATCGACGTCGAAGCGCTCGATGGCATCAAGGCCGGCGACGCCGAAGGAAGACCGCCCGGTAATGGCTACGAGGTAGACCGCCATTGCCGCGATCCAAATCATTAACGCCTGGGTTGTGATAACTTCTCTGGGATTTGGCTGCGACATGGCTGATACCTTACGCGTTAACTACTAGGATTCATCTTGTGAAGTATATTTCGACCCGTGATACCACCGGCCAGCCCGCATCCTTTACGGATATCCTTTTAGGAGGGCTCGCGCCCGATGGCGGCCTTTACCTGCCTGAAACCTACCCGCAACTAGATTCCGCCACGTTGGATGCGTGGCGCGATGTGGTGAAAACCAACGGCTATGCCGCCCTTGCGGCCGAGGTCATCAAGCTGTTTATCGATGATATTCCAGACGAGGATCTGGATAAAATCGCAGCCCGGGCATATACCAACCCGAAGTTTGCCTCCCCAGAGATCGTTCCGGTCACTGAGCTTGGCGATGCCCTCTTTATCGGCCACCTGTCCGAGGGCCCCACCGCTGCATTTAAAGATATGGCCATGCAGCTTTTGGGCGAGCTTTTTGAATACGAGCTTGCCCGCCGCGGGGAGACGCTGAATATTTTGGGCGCTACCTCTGGCGATACCGGCTCTTCTGCTGAGTACGCCATGCGCGGGCGCGACGGCATCCGCGTTTTCATGTTGACCCCAGCCGGGCGCATGACCGCCTTCCAGCAGGCCCAAATGTTTGGCCTGGATGATCCGAATATCTTCAATATCGCTCTCGACGGTGTCTTTGATGATTGCCAGGACGTGGTAAAGGCCGTCTCCAGCGATGCGGAATTTAAGGCCAACTACCGCATCGGCGCGGTCAACTCCATTAACTGGGCGCGCCTGCTAGCCCAGGTGGTTTACTATATTTCCTGCTGGATCAAGGTCACCGATACTAACGAGCAGAAGGTATCCTTTAGCGTTCCTACCGGTAACTTCGGCGATATCTGCGCCGGTCACATCGCGCGCAGCATGGGCCTTCCCATCGATCGCCTCATCGTGGCGACGAATGAGAATGACGTCTTGGATGAGTTCTTCCGCACCGGCAACTACCGCCCGCGTCCGGCCGCGGAAACCATGGCCACCTCGTCGCCGTCTATGGATATTTCCCGCGCCTCGAACTTCGAGCGCTTCGCCTTTGATCTTTTAGGCCGCGATGCCGTCCGCGTTGCGGATCTCTTTGGCACCAAGGTCAAAGAAGGCGGGTTTAACCTGGAAGAAGAGCTCATCACGGCCGCGCGTGAAGACTACGGTTTCTTGTCCGGTTCCTCTACCCACGATGATCGGCTCGCCACCATCAAGGACGTCCACGAGCGCTATGGTTACCTGGCGGATCCGCACACGGCCGATGGCATCAAGGTGGCGCGTGCGGCCCAAAAAGAGGGCGTGACGACGCCCATTATCTGCCTGGAAACGGCACTGCCGGTAAAATTCAGCGAAACCATTACCGAGGCCATCGGGAGCGCGCCGCAGCCACCGGAGCGTTTCGTTGACATCCTAGATGCGGAGCGCCACGTGGCGGATCTGCCCAACGATGCCGCAGCGGTCAAGGACTTTATTACCTCGAGCATCAAGAACACGGAGGTGTAGCAACCACATGGCATTAGAAAACTTCGCCGGGCCGGAGCACTATACCGAATTCGATCCGGAAAAATTCATCCGCGACTTAAAAGCACAAGCAGAGGCGGATAAGGAAGAACAGGACAAGGACTCTGCAGGTGACGCGGGTACGGATAGTCAGTAGCCTGCTGGCAGCAGCAGGGCTGTTTATGGTGGCATCGTGTAGCACCGATGCCACCCAGCAGCAGGATGGGGTGGTTGCACAATCCACCGACACGCCACCGCCGGCGCCGCCGAACGAGTTTTATGAGCCCGCGGTGGTGCCGGTGCCCCCAGGCGCCGCGCTGAATTTAACCACGAGCGACCCACAGCCGGGCGAGTACTTTAACTTCCAGTCCTGCACCGCGGCGTGGTCCTTCGCGCTTGCCGATGGCCGCACCATCGCCGTGACAGCCTCCCATTGCGGCAAACCTGGCGATAAGGTCTGGGCCGGAACCCAAGAGGGCGATTTTGTATACCCAGCCGATCCGGTAGGCGAGGTGATCTATTCGGATTTCTTTGCCGAGGAGACCAACCACTTGGACGTTGCCTTCATCGAGCTATACCGCGATGCGCAGTACTTCACTCCAGGCGAGGTAGCCACCACCGTAGCGACGCAGCTGGACAAGCTGCCGGACGCGGTATGCAAGCTGGGCAGTTCTACCATCGTGACCTGCGGGAACGTGAAAAACGCGGTGGATTCCACACAACTGAATTACCAGGGCCTAGAACACGATTCCAACGCCGCCCTGGCGGAGATGTGCAGCGCGGTCGGGGATTCCGGCGGGCCCGTTTACGGCGATGTGGATGGCCGGCAGACCATCGTGGGGCTGGTCTCTGGAATCACCGAGCCTTTGGACGAGGGGCATAGCTGCGAAGACACGCAACAAAACATCGACGTGGCCTTTACCACCGCACCGGATATCCAGGAATTGGCGCTGAAGGTTCTCGGCCCCGTGGTATAGGATCAGGCACAATTGGCTACGCTAGGTGGTATGCCAACGCCTGATTATATTGTGAAGCTGCGCGAATCCATCGGCCACGATCAGATCTTCGTCCCCGCGTGCAGCGCCATCATTCTCCGCGATGTACCCACCGGTGCGGCCCTATGGGAGGTGCCGTCTGTACTGCTAGTCAAGCGCGCCGATAATGCCGTGTGGACCCCCGTGGAAGGCATCTGTGAGCCGGGCGAGGAGATTACGACCACCGCCTTGCGGGAGGTCAAGGAAGAGGTGGGCCTCGATGCCAAGGTGGAAGCGCTCCTCGGCGTTGGCCAATCTGGTCCGGTGACCTATCCCAATGGCGATGAATGCATGTTCATGGGCACCGCGCTGCGCCTATCTGTCGCCGACGGCGCCGAGCCCGTCATCAGCGATGAAGAAAACACCGAAGCGCAGTGGTTCTCGGTGGCCCACCTCCCGGATAGCGTGTCGCGCCGCCATCGCCTGATGATCGCGGATGCCGTGGCACACCTCAAGCACCCCCAGGGGTTTTCTCCCCGCATGAGCTGGATGAAGCGCAGCGAGCAGCCCGGGCTCTAGCGTGTTTCCTCCGCGCCGATGAGCAGCTGTCGTAGCTCCTGTGCGCTGTTCGCTACGACCAGCTCTTGGGCGATGCACTCCCGGGCCTCTTCCACGTCTTTATCGGATCCGCAGCAGATGACCGTGGCATCGATAGTCATCAGCAGCTTGCCGCGACGCGCCAGCTCAAAAAATAGGGCACTATCTTCTGGTCCCCATTCCCAGGCGGTGCCATAGAAATCCTGGGCGCCATCGCCAAGCCAGGAGGTTTCAAGCGTTAGGCCTGCTCGGCATAGGAAGACCCCATCGCGCCGCAAGCCGGCGAGCACCTGCCGCACCCCGCCAAGGCCCGCGGCATCCCAGGCGATGAAGGTAATAGGCGAAGAGCTCATGGCCCGATGATAGACGAGGAAAGACACCCCCTAGTGAGTCAGTTCTTTGCGCGTTCGGCCCTCCCAGAGCCAGCCTAAGAATCGCGCTGAGCACAGGCACCAGTGCGCGATAAGGAGCAAGGGAATGCTCAGCGCGACAACATCAAGCCATTCTGAACCATTGACCAATGCGGTCTGGTGCCCGCCCATGCTCACGGTGCCGGGCGGAAAGGTGCACGCCCACCACGCAGGGGAGTAGGGGACCCAGCGAGCTGCCTGCGGATAGAAAGTCACCATCGCATAAAGCGAAAGCGGGATGGCGATGGCGAGCGCGATAAGCCCGTAGTACACGGAGACACTGCCGGGGTAGAGGATCTGCATCGCGGTGGTAGATTGCCCAACCACGCCCAGTGGCACCCACGCGGTGGCGGATTTTCCACCACTAAAATCCACCTTGCCGTGCCAGGCTGCCCAGTAGACGTAGACAAATACTGGGACTGCCGTCAGCAAGGACATGGCGAAGAGCGCGGTGCCCATGATGTGGTATAGCTGCCCGTAATCGGGGGCAAGCCACCCCGCTACTGAAGCTGAAATCATCGGCCCCACCAAAGGAAGGCCCCAGGTAAAACGCGGCTCGCCATCGAAGCGGGTGAGCTGAATACCCCACGTGATGACGGTGACGGGGCCACCGATCCAAAAGCCGACGAGGCGGAATACTCCAATGCCCGTCAACCCAGATAATGCCGCCCCAAGCGCGAGGACGCCGATGAAAAACATAGACCACTCCGCCATGGTGGTCCGCTCAAACCGCGGACTGCGGTAGCGGGTGTAACCGGCGGTCAAAACAACGAAGATAGCGCACGCAAGTGCAGCAAATACACCAGCGGCAACAAACATGTCTTCTTCAACCAACATGCGCGAGACGATGGAAGTACCCATAAGGCTGCCGGCCCAAGCCGGACCAGGCGGGGGAAGGTGGCGGAATTTATCAGTCACTACCCAGATTCTAGTTTCATCCAGAGCTTCTTACTTAGACTGCGCCACTTTTTGCCTAGTAAAAACCCTCATGTGCGCGCTGGGGAGCGGCCACTGTCAAAGTGGGCGGCGGGTATGACGAAACTCTCGGGCACGCTTACCTGTGCCGATGCAAGCAAAAAGAAAGCAGCCACCTAAGCATTGTTTAGGTGGCTGCCTTGTAGGAGAAACTAGCTGAGAACTAGCGACGCCTTAGCAGTCAAAGTAGAGCTCGAACTCCTGCGGGGTGGGACGCAGACGCGCGGGGTTGATCTCGTTTTCGTACTTGTAGTTGATGTAGGTCTCGAGGAGATCCTCGGTAAAGACATCGCCCTCGGTCAGGAAGTCCATGTCTTCCTTCAGCGCCTCCAAGGAAGCCTCCAGGGAGGTCGGTGCCTGCGGGATGGATTCAGCCTCTGCCGGCGGCAGCTCATAGAGGTCCTTATCCACCGGGGCGTGCGGCTCGATGCGGTTCTTCACACCATCCACACCGGCCATCATCATGGCAGCAAAGGCCAGGTATGGGTTGCTGGATGGGTCCGGTGCGCGGAACTCGATGCGCTTAGCCTTTGGGTTGGAACCGGTAATTGGAATGCGGATCGCAGCCGAACGGTTGCGCTGGGAGTACACCAGGTTGATCGGCGCCTCGAAGCCCGGAACCAGGCGGTGGTAGGAGTTCAGCGTTGGGTTGGTAAAGGCGAGCACGGCGCCTGCGTGGTGCAGGATGCCGCCGATGAAGTAGCGGGCGATATCGGAAAGCCCTGCGTAACCAGCCTCATCGTGGAAAAGGGGCTCGCCGTCCTTCCACAGGGACATGTGGGCGTGCATGCCGGAACCATTATCGCCAGCCAGTGGCTTTGGCATGAAGGTCGCGGCCTTGCCCCACTCCTGGGCGGTGCGCTTGACCACGTATTTGAAGGTCTGGATGTCATCGCCGGCGTGCAGCAGGGAGTTGAAGCGGTAGTTGATCTCGTTTTGGGCCGCGCCCACCTCGTGGTGGAAGCGCTCGATCTGGAAGCCGACCTCTTGCAGGTTGGCCACGATGTCATCGCGGACCTCGCTGTGCTTATCGTACGGCGGGGTAGGGAAGTAGCCACCCTTCACGCGGGTCTTGTAACCGGTATTGGGAGTGCCGTCCAAGTTGGTCTCGTTATCGCGGTTCCACCAGCCTTCATCGGAGTCCACCTCAAAGAAGCCGTGCTGCATATCGGTGCCATAGCGCACGGAATCGAAGAGGTAGAACTCGGCCTCGGCGCCAAAGTTACAGGTATCGGCGATGCCGGTGGACTGCAAGTATTCCTCGGCCTTGCGGGCAATATTGCGCGAGTCACGGGTAAAAGGCTCAAAGGTAAAGGGATCGTGGACGAAGAACTTGATATTCAGGGTCTTCGCCGAACGGAAGGGATCGATATGCGCTGTGGCCGGATCCGGCAGCAGCGTCATATCGGATTCTTCGATGGTGGTAAAACCACGAATGGAAGAACCATCAAAGGCCAAACCATTTTCTGCTTCTTCTTCAGTAAATTCGCTGGCAGGGATGGAAAAGTGGTGCTCGGTGCCGGGGACGTCCGTAAAGCGGACATCCACGAACTTTACGTCCTCATCCTGAATAAATTGGACGATGTCCTGCACTGTCTCGAAAGACAAGATTGCCTCCTGTTTGTTGGCCGATGAATTATCTGCCTATAGCCTACTAGTTTTATCCACCCGGCATGGCCATTGGCCTCGTTTCACTTCTGGGAGAGGGGCAACTAAATTGGTGAGCATGGCAGACAAGCGCACGTGGCTCGATGGGCCCAATATTCCAGGCGAATATGACGATGCAGGAACCCCCGGCCGGTGGCCCGGTGAACACTTGGGCTTGCCGGAATCCGGACCTGGGTCCATGGCGTCGGTCGGCCGCCGCGCAGGCGCCGTAGCCATTGACTGGATCATCTGCATGCTGCTGGCCAATCTCATCCTCATGTTCACCACTCAGCTCGGCGGCGTATCCTTCTTGGGCTACGCCCTCTGGGCATTAATGGGCATCGTATGTGGCTGGCTATTTGCACGCACCCCGGGCATGCTCATCCTCGGCATGGGCGTGGCCCGCCTGGATGTGCCGGGCGCGCAGGTGGGTTTCTGGCGCGCGGCAGTGCGCACGCTGCTTACCGGTGTAATCTTCCCCGCCGCCATGGTGGACGCGGACGGCCGCGGCATGCACGACCGAGCAACCGGCACCATCGTCATTAACTCTTAGCGGCGCGCGGGGATAAGTCCCGCGCACCGTAAAACTACGAAAACCACGACAGTCCCTGCAACCTTTCCCAAGCGGGTGGTTGCAGGGACTGTCTGTGTTATAAAGCAAGGCGAGAGCCGAAAGCCTAGCCAAGGCGAGTGGCTAAAGCAGTGTTTAGCTCTTGCCCTTGCGCTGTTGCGCGCGGCGCATGCGGCGGTTCATGCCGGACATATTCTGCGCTTGCTGCGGCATTGGGCCCTTGGGCATGCCCGGCATCGTCCCAGGCATGGAGTCCATGGCCTCAATGCGGCGGATGTTGTCGTAGGTGGCGTTCTTATTGTAGTTGCGCGGCAGCTTCATGAGGTGGTTGCGCAGCTTGGATACCGGTACCTCGTCTTCGCCGGTGCCGACGTAGACCTCATAGACCGGCACGCCGCCGGCAATCTTGTCCACGCGCTTTTTCAGCTGGTTAAGGGTGGGGCGGAGGCGGTTCTTATTGCCCTCGCACACGAAGATGACGCCCGCATTGCCGATGACCCGGTGGATAAGGTCCTGCTGGCGTGTGGCGGCGATGCCGGACTTTACGGACCACACGATGCCGACGGTATTGCGCAGCTGCTGCTCCAAGGCCCAACCGGCGGCGCCGGGTTGGTCTTCGACGCGCTTGTACATATCGCGTTCCAAGCGGCGGGTAAACAGGAACATCGCCAAAAGCGCGCCTAGGCCCAAGCCGATAATCAGCATGAACCACTGGCCATTAAAGAGCGTGCCAATGAGGAAGAACAGAAGGCCGACGCCGAGGAAGGCGGCCAGCATGATAGGGATGAGGGCCTTATCCTGCTTGCGCTGCAAATTGAATGCCTGCCACAACTGTGACCAGGTTTGCTTACGCTTTTGGCGCTTGGCCGCGCGTTCTTGCTTCTTGGCAGCTTTCAGGGCTGCTTTGTCATCTTTCGCCATGGTTCCTACTTTAAAGGTCAGGTGGCATAAATGTTAAACGGCCCCCGCAGATGGCGAGGGCCGAGTAAGAATATTCCGGGGTTTAGCGCACGGTTGCCGCTACGGAATTAGCATTGGCCGGAGTCTTGGCCATGCGGGTGGTCACCGGGGTTTCTTTCGAGGGACCGTACTTATCCAGCAGGGTGGATGCCTCCTGGGCGGTAGCGCCCTGGGACGTTTCCTTCAGGTGCTGGAGGTTCTCCGGCAATTCCAAGCCGCGCTTTTCCATGGCCTGCACGTACAGGCGGCCGGCGCGGTAGGAGGAGCGAACCAGCGGGCCAGACATGACGCCGCCGAAGCCCAGTTCCTTGGCCAGCTTGGAGTGGGCCACGAATTCCTCCGGTCGCACCCAGCGCTCGATGGGGTGGAAGCGCGGGCCGGGGCGCAGGTACTGGGTGATGGTGATGATGTCACAGCCAGCCTCGCGCAGGTCGCGCAATGCTTCTTCGACCTCGTCCTCGGTCTCGCCCATGCCCAAAATCAGGTTGGACTTGGTAATAAGGCCGTAGTCGTGGGCTTGGCGGATGACATCGAGGGAGCGCTCGTAGCGGAAGGCCGGGCGGATGCGTTTGAAGATGCGCGGCACGGTCTCCAGGTTGTGAGCGAATACCTCCGGCTGTGCCTCGAAGACCTCTTCGAGCAGATCCGGCTTGCCAGAGAAATCCGGGGTGAGGTTCTCTACGCCGGTGTGTGGGTTGAGCTCGTGGATCTTGCGCACGATTTCCGCATACAGCCACGCGCCCTCATCCGGGAGGTCATCGCGGGTCACACCGGTAATCGTGGTGTAGTTGAGGTCCATTTCCTGGATGTTTTCGGCCACGCGGCGTGGCTCGTCGCGGTCAAGCGGCTCCGGCTTGCCGGTTGCAATATCGCAGAAGTCGCAACGGCGGGTGCATTTATCGCCGCCGATGAGGAAGGTTGCCTCGCGGGATTCCCAGCATTCGTGGATATTCGGACAACCGGCTTCTTGGCAGACGGTGTGCAGGGAAGCGCCGGCCACGCGGGACTTCATGTCCTCATAGCCCGGTCCGGTGCGTACCTGGTTGCGGATCCACCGCGGCTTTTGTTCGATGGGCGACTCCGCATTTTTCTTCTCAATGCGGAGCATCTTGCGTCCTTCAGGCTTTACAGTCACAAATACTCACTTTATCGATCAAAGATGGTGATGGCTAATAGCTCTTCTTGGTACAAGGCGCGCGGGCACGCAACTATTCCACGCTAGCCCCAAACTAGGGCCACCAGGCTTAAGCCTGTGCTTGCCGACGCCGCTCCCGCGCCTTCTCATTCGCAATCTTCGTGGGATCGGGTGCGGAACCGAAGCTGTGATCGGCGACGATGAGGCGGCCCGAGAGGGCATCATCAAGCGCCCGCAAAAGCGGCTTAGCGGCTTCCTCCATCGTGACCTCGCGGCCGATTTCTAGTGACAGCGTGGTGATATCTGCATCATCGATGCCACAGGCCACGATGTGGTCGTAGTATTCCAGCGTATTGCTGCAGTTAAGTGCCAGGCCGTGCATGGTCACCCCGCGGGTAATGCGGATCCCCAGCGCGGCGATCTTGCGATCGCGTTGGGAGGCGGAAGGATCTTTTGCCTGGGTGGTAGAAGGGACCCACACCCCAGAACGGCCGTCGATGCGGCCTGCGGTCGTCACACCCATCTCCCGCACGGCTTGGATGGTGGCCTCCTCGAGGCGGCGGACATAATCGACGACATCGACAGGCTCTGCCAGCTTGATGATGGGGTAGAGCACCAACTGCCCCTCGCCATGCCAGGTAATGCGCCCGCCGCGGTCCACGGTGATAACCGGCAGATCGTTATCCGGCATATCCTCGGGCTGCGTGCGCTTGCCCGCGGTGTAGATATTGGGGTGTTCGACCACTAAGACCACATCGTCCTGCGTGCCCTGCGCGCGCGCCGCCGCCACCTCCGCCTGGTAATCCCATGCCTCTTGGTAATCCATGCGGCCCAAGTGGCGTATTTCAAGGGGGTTGTCCGAGGCGCGAATGGAGCGTTCAGCGGGAAAGAAAGGATCGCGTGGTGCAGTCATAGTCTCTAGTGTCGTCTTCTTTGGTAGGAAAAAGCAAAGCGAGGAAAAGCAAAGCGGGAGAATGCCGTGGCATCCTCCCGCCTTATTTTCTGTTCGAGTGGGTCGAACGAACCGCCTTTTAGTCGAGGCCGTTAGCGGAGGCGTATTCGTCAGCCTCCATGAGCTCGCCTGCTTCATCCACCTCGACCTCGAAGAGCCAGCCTTCACCGAAGGGGTCGTTGTTGATGACGGCGTAGTCATCGTGCACGGCATCGTTGACGGCCTTCACGGTGCCGGTGACCGGGGAGAACAGGTCAGACACGGACTTGGTGGATTCGACCTCGCCGCAGGAATCGCCGGCGGTGACGGTATCGCCAACCTCAGGCAGCTCTGCGAAGACGACCTCACCCAGGCGGTCTGCGGCCACGGAGGTGATACCGATGCGAACGGTCTTGCCTTCCACGGCGTCCTTGGCGGCTTTTACCCATTCGTGGTCTTCGGAGTAGGAAAAGTCTTGGGGCAGGTTAGACATGATATGGAGTCCTTTCGGGCTGAATATTTAGGGTATGCGGGTGGCTTACTTATCGCGCTTGTAGAACGGCAACGCGGTTACCTCAAAAGGATAACGCTTGCCGCGGATTTCTACTTCGACCGCGGTGCCCGGTTCGAGCTCCGCGCTGGTATCGAGCAGCGCAATGGCCACCGGGTGGCCGAGCGTGGGGGAGGGCTGACCAGAGGTGACGGTGCCGACCTTGGTGTCATTGAGGAAAACCTCGGCGCCGGCGCGCGCGGCGCGACGCTGATCCGAGGTGAGCCCGGAGATAACGACCTGCGGGCCCTCCTCGGCGCGCTTGCGGATGACCTCTGCACCGACGAAGTCCGCTTCCTTCTTGGCAAAGGCGCGCGACATGCCCGCCTCTACCGGGGTGATATCGCGGGAGAGCTCGTTGCCGTAGAGCGGCATGCCGGCCTCCAAGCGCAGGGAATCGCGCGCGGCTAGGCCGCACGGCTTGATGTCATATTCCGCGCCCGCCTTGAGCAATTCTTCCCACAACTGCGGGGCATCGGAGTTGTAGACGATGAGCTCGAAGCCATCCTCGCCGGTATAACCGGTGCGTGCGATGATGGCGAAGGCGCGTGCCACCTTGCCCATCGTGGCGGCGTAGTAGCCCAGCTCGTAGACGGCTTCTTGCTTATTGTCCTCTACCAGCGGGACGAGGATCTCGGCGGCCTTGGGGCCCTGCACGGCGATCATGGCAACGTCGCGGGACTCGTTCTTGAGCTCTACGTCGAAGCCCTCGGAGCGCTTATTGAGCTCATCCCAGACGGTATCGGCATTGCCGGCGTTGGGCACGACCAGGAACTTGTCATCCTCGAAGCGATAGGAAATCAGGTCATCGATGATGCCGCCGTCTTCAGCGGTGATCATGGAGTACTTGGCCTTGCCCACCTTCAGCGAATCTAGGTTAGAGATGAAGGAGTAGGACAAGAACTTGCCGGCGTCGGGTCCATTGACCCAGATTTCACCCATGTGGGAGAGATCAAACAGGCCTGCGCTGGTGCGAACGGCGCGGTGTTCTTCCAGCTCGCTGTTGTACTTCAGCGGCATATTCCACGGCCCAAAGGCTGTGAAGGTAGCGCCGAGTTCCTCGTGCTTGGCATTGAGCGGGGAGGTTAGAAGTTCGGTCATTGTTACTCCTCGGAATCGTCGATCTCGAATGCTTCTGGCGGCGGGCAGCTGCACACCAGGTTGCGGTCGCCGTAAGCCTCATCGAGGCGGCGAACCGGTGGGAAATACTTGTAGCTATGCAATAGGGATTTGACCGGCCACGCGGCCTTGTCACGGCCGAAGGAGTACTCCCAGTTATCGGTAGCTACCGACTCAGCCGTAAACGGTGCGTGGTGGATAACGGAGTCCTCGTAGGCCACCTCACCGTCGATGATCTCCTGGATTTCGGCACGGATGGTGCGCATGGCTTCGATGAAGCGATCCAGCTCGCCCTTGTCCTCAGACTCGGTGGGCTCAATCATCAAGGTACCGGCCACGGGGAAGGCCAGGGTGGGGGCGTGGAAGCCGAAGTCAATGAGGCGCTTGGCCACATCGGCGGCGGTGACCCCGGAGGCATCGGTAAGCTCGCGCAAATCGATGATGCACTCGTGCGCCACCAAACCTTCGTTGCCGGTGTAGAGGACAGGGAAGTACTCGTTGAGTGAGGCCGCCAGGTAGTTAGCGCCCAACACTGCGTGGCCGGATGCGGCGGCGAGGCCCTCGGCACCGGTCATGGCCAGATAGGCCCACGAAATAGGCAGGACGCCGGCGGAGCCGTACTTGCTGCCGGTAATGGGAACGCCCTGGCCAACAGGGGTTTCCGCGGTGGCATCAAGCTCAGGGGATGCAGCATCACTGGGCAGGAACGGAATGAGGTGTTCTGCCACCGCCACCGGGCCGATGCCCGGGCCGCCGCCACCGTGCGGAATCGTGAAGGTCTTGTGCAGGTTGAGGTGGGAGACATCGCCGCCGAAATCGCCCGGACGAGCCCAACCGGTCAGCGCGTTCATGTTGGCGCCATCGATGTAGACTTGGCCGCCGACCGCGTGCACCTTATCGCAAACATCGCGCACCTCGGGGTCGAAGACGCCGTGGGTGGAAGGGTAGGTGACCATGATGCCGGCGATGTGGTTGCCGTGCTTTTCGATCTTTTCTTCCAAGTCCGCGACGTCAATTGAGCCGTCCTCGGCGGTCTTGACCACGGCGACGCGCAGGTTTGCCAGAGTGGCAGAGGCCGCGTTGGTGCCGTGTGCGGAGGCCGGGATGAGCACAACATCGCGCTCATTATCGCCATTGGCCACGTGGTAGCGGCGAATGGCCAGCAAGCCCGCCAACTCACCCTGGGAGCCGGCATTGGGCTGGATGGAGACCTTGGCATAGCCGGTAAGCTCGGCGAGCCAGCCTTCGATCTCTTCCACCAACGCGCGCCAACCCGTGGTGGTCTCTTCCGGGGCATATGGGTGGATACCGGCGAATTCTGGCCAGGAGATGGGTTCCATGGCCGCGGTGGGGTTGAGCTTCATGGTGCACGAGCCCAGCGGAATCATGGAGCGGTCCAGTGCCAAGTCCTTGTCCGCGAGCTTGCGCAAGTAGCGCAGCATCTGGGTCTCAGAATGGATGGAGTGGAAAATCTCGTGCTCCAGCGGTTCCTCGGCGCGCTGCAGGTTCTCCGGCAGCTCAAAATTGGCCTCAGCCGGGGTAGCACCGAAGGCTTCTGCCAAGTGTGCGACATCGCGCTGCGTGGCGGATTCGCCGAAGGATACGGATACCTTGTCGGTGCCAATTGCGCGCACCAAGTAGCCTGCATCCTGCAGGTCAGCCTTGATCTTCTGCGCGTCAACGCCGTTGACGGTGACGGTATCGAAGAAGTCCTGCGATGTAATTTCCAGGCCGGCATCCACGATGGACTGGGCGAAGGAGGAGGCCAAGTCGTGCACGCGCTCGGCGATGTCCTTCAGCCCCTTCGGTCCGTGGTAGACGGCGTACATCGAGGCTACATTGGCCAAAAGTGCCTGGGCAGTACAAATATTGGAGGTCGCGCGCTCGCGGCGGATGTGCTGCTCGCGGGTCTGCAGCGCCAAGCGGTAGGCCGGGCGGCCATCTGCATCCTTGGAGACGCCGACGATGCGGCCCGGCATCTGGCGCTTGAGTTTATCCGTTACCGCCATGTAGGCAGCGTGGGGGCCGCCGAAGAAGAGGGGTACACCAAAGCGCTGAGACGAGCCCAAAACGATATCGGCACCCAAGTTTCCGGGGCCTTCAAGAAGCAGCAGGGACAGCGGGTCAGTGACCACGGAGGCCAGCGCGCCGCGGGTGTGCAG
Organism: Corynebacterium sp. KPL2838; assembly: GCF_040225455.1. NCBI lineage: Bacteria > Bacillati > Actinomycetota > Actinomycetes > Mycobacteriales > Corynebacteriaceae > Corynebacterium > Corynebacterium sp. KPL2838. Next base: position 33,149 of record NZ_JBEHFT010000001.1, read on the forward strand.
CTCTTCAATCACGGCAGAAGGATCGAAAATCTCTCCTTCGGTGCCGGTGTAGGCGATGACTGCGCCGATGAGGTCTTCGCCCACCAAGCCCTCGCGTACGTCCACGATCTCTACCTCGAGGTCAATGGCGCGGGCGCGCTCAGCGGCAACGGTGAGCACCTGCGGGTGCAGGCGGGAGTCCAGTACGACGCGGCGGCCCTTCTTTACTGCGCGGGACATCAATCCGACCGCCTCGGCGGTAGCGGAAGCCTCATCCAACAGGGAAGCATTCGCGATGGGCAGCCCTGTCAGGGATTCGATCATGGTCTGGAAGTTGAGCAAGGCCTCCAAGCGGCCCTGGGAAATCTCAGGCTGGTAGGGGGTATACGCGGTATACCAGCCGGCATCCTCAAGCAGGCCGCGGCGGATGACGGCGGGGGTCAGGGTGTCCGAATATCCCTGGCCATAGAAGGGTTTAAGCACAGTGTTTTGATCGGCGAACTCCCGCAAAGCGGCCTGTGCCCCGTCTTCAGAGAGTGCTTCTGGCAAGTGGGGAAGTTCCGTAGCGCGGATCTTGGGTGGAATGGCGGCATCGACAAGCGCCTGCACGCTGTCGTAGCCCACAGTGCCGAGCATGGCGGCCTGCTCGGCAGAATCCGGCCCTAGGTGGCGGGAGATGAAATCCATCTGTGAGGTCTCCTTCATCGGGTGCAATGGTCTTAACCGCCCCTAAGTATATGTTTAATAACCGGTAAAAACAGCGCCCTTGAAAAACTTTTATGCAGTAACTCACCGAGGGAAATGTGTCGTAGCCCGCTTACCTCCCAATTAGTGAAATATATCCTGCAGTGCCGGGATAAAATTCGTCTGATATTTTTGCCGGAAGTTTACGTGCTACACCCCCGCGCGGTACCCCAGGCATGACAAAACCTCCCGTCCCTTCGCGCGGAAGGAACGGGAGGTATGCCAGTTAGCTAACTGCTTTAGATATCGAGGTCAGCCTCAAAGTCTGCAGTCTCCAGGCGGTCCTTGATGGTGGTGATGAAGCGGCCTGCGTCTGCACCATCGATGACCTGGTGGTCATAGGTGAAGGGCAGGAAGCACATCTGGCGGATGGCGATAGCATCCTGGCCATTCTCGTTGACCACGACAGCGCGCTTCTGGATAGCCGCGGTACCCAGGATTCCGGCCTGTGGCGGAACCAGGATCGGGGTATCGAGCAGTGCGCCCTCGGAACCGATATTGGTCACGGTGAAGGTGGCACCGGTCAGGTCATTCGGCTTCAGCTTGTTATTGCGGGCCTTATCAGCCAGCTCCGCAATCTGCTGCGCGATTTCCGGTAAGGACAGGTTCTGTGCCTTGTGGATGACTGGGGTGAGCAGACCCTTCGGGGTGTCTACGGCGATGGCGACGTTGACGTCCTCGTGGTAGGTCATCTCCTTGGTCTCTGGGTCATAGGAGGCGTTCACGTTCGGGTGGGAGACCAAAGCCTCCGTGGTGGCCTTCACGATGAACGGCAGGAAGGACAAGTTGGCGCCGTATTTATCAATGAACGCCTGCTTGTTCTTCTTGCGCATATCCCAGATAGGAGTCATATCGACTTCCTGCACGTGGGTAAGCTGTGCGGAAATCTGCAGCGCTTCCACCATCTTGGTAGCGGTGATTTCGCGGATGCGGTTGACCTTCTGGGTGGTGCCGATAAGCTCCTGCTTTTCCGGATCCACAGACTTGGTGGACCAGCGTGCGCGTGGGGAGTCAGCAGCCTTCTTATCGTCGCCTGCCGATGCCTTCGCATCGCCCTCACCAGCAGCGGAAAGGACGTCCTGCTTGCGGATGCGTCCGCCCACACCGGTGCCCTCAATGGAGTTGAGGTCCACGCCGTGCTTATCAGCCAACTTGCGCACCAACGGGGTGACGTATGGAACGTTATCGCCGTTGTTGACCTTGGTGGAGGTGTTCAGGGAAGAATCCTGCTTCGGTTCTTCCTTCTTCTCTTTCTTGGCTGGCTCGGACTTGTCTTCCTTCTTCTCGTCAGACTTGGATTCTTCCTTGTCTTCGGACTTGTCGTCGTCGGAGTCGGAGTCATCGGAGTCGTCGGAGGATGGTGCGGCGTTTTCGTCGCCGACGCGGGCGATGGCTTCGCCGACCTCGATGGTTTCGTCTTCTTCGGCGAGGATTTCTACCAGGGTGCCGGCAACGGGGGAAGGAATTTCGGTGTCGACCTTGTCGGTGGAGACCTCGAGCAGTGGTTCGTCTACCTCGACGGTGTCGCCGACGGACTTGAGCCACTGGGTAATGGTGCCTTCGGTGACGGACTCGCCGAGTTCTGGCATCTCCACATCGGTGGCCTCGCCAGAAGCCTTGGAGCTAGAGCCAGACTTCTTCTCGTCCTTTTCTTCCTGCTTGTCCTCGGACTTGGTTTCTTCCTTTTCTTCGGACTTGTCGTCGTCGGAGTCGGAGTCATCGGAGTCGTCGGAGGATGGTGCGGCGTTTTCGTCGCCGACGCGGGCGATGGCTTCGCCGACCTCGATGGTTTCGTCTTCTTCGGCGAGGATTTCTACCAGGGTGCCGGCAACGGGGGAAGGAATTTCGGTGTCGACCTTGTCGGTGGAGACCTCGAGCAGTGGTTCGTCTACCTCGACGGTGTCGCCGACGGACTTGAGCCACTGGGTAATGGTGCCCTCGGTGACGGACTCGCCGAGTTCTGGCATCTCCACATCGGTGGCCTCGCCAGAAGCCTTGGAGCTAGAGCCAGACTTCTTCTCGTCCTTTTCTTCCTTCTGATCCTCGGACTTGGATTCTTCCTTGTCCTCAGACTTGTCGTCGTCGGAGTCGGAGTCGTCAGAATCATCGGAGGAGGAAGAGGAGTCAGCCTCGTCTTCATCACCGATGACGGCGATCACCTCGCCGACCTCGATGGTGTCGTCTTCTTCGGCCTTGATTTCTAGAATGGTGCCGGCAACGGGGGAAGGGATTTCGGTGTCGACCTTGTCGGTGGAGACCTCGAGCAAAGGCTCATCCACCTCGACGGTGTCGCCGACGGACTTAAGCCACTGGGTAATGGTGCCTTCGGTTACGGACTCGCCCAGCTCGGGCATCTCAACGGAGTTCGCCATGAGTTTTAAGACTCCTCGAAAAGTTGGAAGTATTCTATCGCTACCGCACAATCTTACAGCGTGATGCCCGTCATCGTGCAGTAGTGGGGTTAGTAATACCCTCCATGCGGGTAAACTAGTGGGTTATGTTCAACCTCTTCCGCCGCAATAAGTCCCGATCGCCACTGCGACCGCCCCGCGGTCCGGGAGAAACTATTCGCCCAGAAGATGAACAAGAGCTCAAATTGTGGGCGGCTGATAAGGCGTTTGTCGAGGCATTTATCGAGCCTGAGACCGTGGTCAATGAAATGTCTGTGGTCGTCGTGGATGAAAAAGGTGAGTGTATCCGTCGGCGCATCGGCGGGCCGAAGGGGATTGACGCGGTAGGAAAACTATTGCAGTGCGACGTTTTTGATGTCGAAGAAACCGGGTACCCCCAACGCATGCGCGAGCGTATGGAACGCCAACGTATCTTGCGCAAGAGGGAAGAACAGCGCCTTCGCCGCGCCCGTTTTGAGCGCGGCGAGAACCCTGATTCGGGGCAAGACTTAAGTTAATAGGCCTAGACGATGGTGGCGCCGGCTTTTCCTAGCATTGCCAAGGCGGCATTACCGCGGTCTGGATCCACAGGAGAGCAGTATTCGCTCAAGACACGGACGGAAAAGCCTTCCTTTAGGGCATCCGCCGCGGTTGCCTGCACGCAATGATCCGTGGCAATGCCGACGATGTCTATCGCATCGATAGCGTGCTCGCGCAGCCAATCCGCCAGCAATACGCCGTCCGCTTCACCCTCAAAGCCGGAGTACGCGGCGGTGTATTCACCCTTGCGAAAATATGCTTGCGCAGGCCTGATCGCCTCGTGCATCTGGGCGCCATAGGAATCAGCAACGCAGTGCACCGGCCAAGAATCGACAAAATCCGGGTCCTCCGCAAAGTGGGAACCCGGATCTATGTGCCAGTCCTGTGTGGCAACGACGGTGTCATACTCGGTCTGCAAAGAAGAGATCTTCTCTGCAACCTCGTTGCCGCGATCGGTGCCGAGTGCGCCGCCTGGGCAAAAATCGTGTTGGACATCAACGATGATTAAAGCAGTATTCATAACTCCGCTATTTTATGCCCAGTCGGCGGCGCGGGGTATTACTTTGATTCAGCAATCTCGCGCAGGGCAGCGATGACGGTGCGGGTAGGAACGCCCGTACCCATCTTTGGCGTATATCCATAGGCGCCGGTGGTATTGAAGGAAGGCCCAGCGACATCGATATGTGCCCATTCGATGCCCTCGCCCACGAAGTGCTTCAGATAAGTACCCGCGTATTCCATACCGCCTTCGCGCTTGGCGTTGATATTGCGGATATCGGCGCTGGCGGATTTCACGGATTCATCGTGCTCTTCCAAGAGCGGCATGGCCCACGCATTTTCGCCTACCTCGCGGCCGATGCCAGCCATGCGGTCGCGGAAGTCCTCCGAGCCCATGACGCCGGCGGTGCGCCCGCCCAAGGCGACCATCTGGGCGCCGGTTAGCGTGGCGGTTTCGATGAGGAAATCAGGGTTATCCTCGCTGGCGCGCGCGATGGCATCGGCAAGCACCAACCGGCCCTCTGCATCGGTGTTGAGAACCTCAGAGGTAATGCCACCGTAGTGGGTGATGACATCGCCAGGACGGGTGGCATTATCGCCAGGCATGTTTTCCGCCAGCGGCAGGGTAGCGGTGATCTTCACTGGTAGGTTGAGCTTTGCCGCGGCGATGATGGAGGCGGCCATGGCTGCGGAACCGCCCATATCCGAAATCATGTCCCACATGCCAGAGCCTGGCTTCAAGGAAATGCCGCCGGTATCGAAGGTGATGCCCTTGCCCACGAGCGCCACGTGCTTCTTTGCCTTCTTGGGGCTCCAGCTCAGGCGCACCAAACGCGGCGGGCAGGCGGAACCGCGGCCAACGGCGGTAATGCCGCCAAAGCCCTGCTTCTGCAGTGCCTTCTCGTCCAAGATTTCTACATCGAGGCCAACTTCATCAGCCTGGGCGGAAAGGAAGTCTGCATAAGACTCTGGGTACAGCAGGTTCGAAGGGGTGTTAACCAGATCGCGGGCAATCACCACGGACTCCGCGGTGATCTTCGCTGCCTCGAACTCCTCGCGCGCGGACTTTTCTGCCACCACGGTAAAGGCGGCGGGCTGTTCAGAATCCTTACCGGACTTAGAGCGCAGCCCCTTGAACTTGTAGCCGCCCAAGATGAGACCTTCTACCGCGGGCGCGATTCCAAAATCACCCAAGGACGTGGCTACCTCTTCCAGCTTGGAAATCGAGCGTCCGGCACTGCCGGCGGCGCGGCGCAAGGTTTCCGCATCGAGGTCTTCGGCATCGCCTAGACCGACGGCGATGACGGAATCGACCTCTGCCTTCTTAGGCGCGGGGATGCGGGTGACTTCATTGGCCTTACCAGTTGCCCCCACGGCAATCAAAGACTCGTACGCTTCCCGCAGCTCGGCTGACTTGAGCAGCGAGGTCCCCGGAAGCTCAATGCCTTCCTCGCCCTTAAATGCGGCGATGAGTAGCGCCTGGGCGTTCTTCGGGGCCTTCTTTTCTAGCTTAAGTTCCGGAAATGCCCCACGTGCGGGTCCAGCGTGCTGAGACATTCAGTCCTCCTTTTTAATTGGTACTAATGAAACTTCTGCCCATAATACCGCGCTAAAGTGAACATATTCCTACCCAGCTATAGATAAAAGGAGTAGATTGTGGGCATGCTTGATTACACGATTACCCGTACGAATCAACCAACGGCGGCCGCGGATTTAGACAAAATCCTGGCCAATCCCGGCTTTGGCCAGCACTTTACGGACCACATGGTGACCATTGATTGGTCCACGGAGAAAGGCTGGCACGATGCGCAAATCCGTCCCTATGGCCCGCTGACGATGGACCCAGCGAGCAACGTTTTTCACTACGGCCAGGCCGTTTTTGAGGGCATTAAGGCCTACCGGCAGCCCGATGATTCCATCGTTACCTTCCGCCCCGACCAAAACGCGCAACGCTTTATCAATTCGGCGCAGCGCTTGGCGATGCCCGAGCTACCGCAAGAAGAGTTCATCGAGGCACTGCGCCAGCTGGTGGAAATCGATAAGAGCTGGGTACCGGAAGCAGGCGGGGAAGCATCGCTCTACCTGCGCCCCTTTATGATTTCTACCGAGGTATCGCTAGGCGTTCACCCGGCTAATGCGTATCGATTCATCCTCTTGGCCTCGCCCGCCGGTGCGTATTTCAGCGGCGGCATTAAGCCGGTTTCGGTGTGGCTGTCTACTGACTATGTTCGCGCTGCGCCGGGCGGAACCGGTGCCGCGAAATTCGCCGGCAATTACGCTGGTTCCTTGTTGGCGCAGGCGCAGGCCGAAGAAAAGGGCTGCGACCAAGTGGTCTGGCTGGATGCCATCGAACGCCGGTACATCGAGGAAATGGGCGGGATGAACCTCATGTTCGTCTACGGCACCGGTAGCGACGCCGAGATCGTCACGCCAGCACTCTCTGGCTCCCTGCTACCCGGCATTACCCGCCAATCCTTGTTGCAGGTCGCCGAAGACATGGGTTATAGGGTCAGCGAGCGACGCATCACCGCCGAAGAATGGCAGCGCGATGTGGAATCAGGGAAGATGACCGAGGCCTTTGCCTGCGGCACCGCCGCCGTCATCACGCCGGTGGGGCGCGTCCTTGGTGAGGACACCGATTTCAGCGTCAACAATAACGAGGCCGGCGAGGTCTCCATGGCCTTGCGCGAGCGTCTAACCAGTATCCAGCGCGGTGCCGTGGAGGATGCCCACGGCTGGTTGCACACTCTGGTCTAGCGCGCTTGTCCGAGGCGGAGTGCGACGCAGCGCGGGGCTGGATGCCCTGCCGCGCGCAGTTAGGCCTCTGCCTGCGTCGCGTCCGCGGTGATTTCTACGCCCAGTAATAAAAGGGGTAGGGCAGCCAAAGCGCCGAGCGCCGGCACCGGTTCCATCTGCAGCTCGAGCAGGGGCTCCAGCCGCAGCTTCTTTAAGGCCAACCGGTGAGTCGGCTGCGGCGCGATATTGGTGGCAAGGATCCAGTCGTGGATTCGCGTGTCTGCAGCGGCGCATACGGCGGCGGTGGCGGTCAAAGGGGCATCGACAAGCAAGGGCGTGCGCCGCCGCGCCGCCTGGGAGATAAAGCCCACCAGCGCGGCCAATACGGGGGAGCCGCAGGCCTTAATGAGTTCCCGCCCAGTCAGGTCGCGCATCCGAAACATGGCATCGCGAATGGCCGCAACCTCGGCCTTCCAAGCCTCGACGCTCGGCTGCTTGCTGACGACCACCACCGGCTCCTCCTGCGCCATGATCCCCATGACGGCCGCGGCAGCCTGCGTGCTGTCGATGCCGCCAGGAATCAGCAGATCCGTACCGCCATCGATTTCCGCATCCGCTGCTTGCACGCCTAGGTCATAGGCCGAGGAGCAATCTGTCACCGTGACGGATTTAATGCTGGCTCCGACCCGCCGAGCGGCGGTCTCCGTGGCCTGTGGGATCCCGTCACTGTCCTCGGCGAAGATCATGGCTCGCACCCGCTGTGGCTCGGAAGCGGGGGAGCGATCCTGGCAGGCGGCTAGCCACTGTGCGGCATCGCTTAGCCTGCCGTAGGGATAATGCTGCGGGGAATCAGCCATCAGCGTGCTTCCTTAAACGTCGGCCCCGCGCTCTACGCGCGGGCGAGGAATGCGCCACTTGCGGGGCTGGCTGGCGCGGGAAAATGCGTAGAATCCCAGGCCAAAGCCGGTCGCGGTAGTGCCGGGGAATTTCTTGCGGACAGCATTATTAGCACGGCGGCCCAGCCAGATGCCATCGATGGCGAAGATAAGGATGACCACCATGGCAATCGCGTTGATAAGGCCTGCGATGCTGGGAGCCGCATAGGTCACGAAGACCACCACGATAAGGGCAAGCGCCATCGGCATGACCCATTCCGAAAGCGTGCGACGGGCATCGATCCAATCGCGCACGTAGGCGCGCTCCTCGCCCTGGTCGCGGGCTGGGAGAAAGCGTGGATCGCCTTCAGCCATGCGTTCCTGGCTTTCGCGGTTGCGCTGGTTACGCTCCTTGCGCTCCTGCTTTTTATATTCTTTCCACTCGTCCTTATTCATGGACTTTTTGAGTTCCTTGCGGCGCTTATAGCGCTGCGCATCGGATACCCCATGTGGATCGCGCTTCACGCCGCGCGCGATTTCCTGTTCCTGGCGCTTTGGCGTGGGACGACCCTTCGGAGGGGTATACCCCTTGCGGTGGGTTTCTTCCTGAACTTCTTCCTGCACGGGAGCAGGTTCAGGGGAGGTCTTGTCATCTTTTTGCCACGGAAGTTTCACGCTGATCAGACTACAAGGTTTCGACCCCAAGAGGGGAATAGGCCCGCCCACGGTGTTGTTATTACTATGGGCTACCTTTTCCCTCCTCGTAGATGCGGGTAGGGTAGTGGCTACGCAACCAAGACATATTTGAGGAGAAGTGATGACCGCTCCAGTTTCCGAAACCGGCGTCATTCTGACCGAGGCCGCAGCTGCAAAGGCAAAGGGCCTGCTTGATCAGGAAGGCCGCGACGATCTCTCCCTGCGCATCGCAGTGCAGCCCGGCGGCTGCGCTGGCCTGCGCTACCAGCTCTACTTCGACGACCGCAGCCTCGATGGTGACAAGGTCGACGAGATAGGTGGCATCAAGCTCGTCGTGGACAAGATGTCCGTGCCGTACCTTACTGGTGCCAAGATCGATTTCGCTGACACCATCGAATCCCAGGGATTTACCATTGATAACCCGAACGCTACCGGCTCCTGCGCGTGTGGCGACTCCTTCAACTAAACCGAAGGATAAAGAAAGAGGGTGAGTGCTTCACGGCACTCACCCTCTTTTTATGTCTTTATGGCTCGGTGTAGAGCTTTACCCAATGCGGCCTAAAGCTTGACTGGGTAGTCGCGCTGCTCGATCTGCGGGTCGATGCGCTTTTCCACAAAGATGCCGTGCCAGATCATAAAGGATAGTACGGTCCACAGGCGGCGGGAGTGATCGGAGACGCCATCGCGGTGCTCCTTGAGCATCTCCAGAACCTCCTTCTTGTTGAAGATATCCTCGGTCTGGGAATCGTTGATGGTGTCTTGCGCCCAGCCGTAGAGCTCATCACCGGCCAACCAGTGGCGCATGGGAACTGGGAAGCCCAGCTTCTTGCGGTTGAGCACGTGCGCGGGAACGATCTGTTCCATGGCCTTGCGCAGCGCATATTTGGTGGTGCCGTGGGAAATCTTCAGATCGTGCGGGATGGATTCTGCGACCTTGAATACTTCCTTATCCAGGAATGGCACGCGCAGCTCCAAGGAGTTGGCCATGTTGATCTTATCGGCCTTGACCAGGATGTCACCGCGCATCCAGGTAAATAGGTCAAGGTGCTGCATGCGGGCTACCGGGTCAAAGTTTTCAGACTGCGCATAGATGGGTGCGGTGACCTCGCGGTGATCCCATTCGCGCTTGGCCCATGGGATAACGCGCTGCATCTGCTCAAAGTTAAAGGACCGCGCATTGCCGTAGTAGCGCTCCTCCATGGTCATGGAGCCGCGGTTAAGTAGGGACTTGCCCTTCATGCCATCCGGCAGTACGCGGGAGAGCTTGCCCAGGCCCTGGCGCAGGGGAGAAGGGATCTTCTCAAATGGCGCGAGGGACAGCGGTTCCTTATAGATGGTGTAGCCGCCGAAGAGCTCGTCGGCGCCCTCACCGGACAAGACCACCTTGACGTGCTTGCGGGCCTCTTGGGCCACGAAGTACAGCGGCACGAGGGAAGGATCGGCCACCGGGTTATCTAAGTACCACATGATCTTTGGGATCGATTCGGCATATTCTTCCGGCGAAACGATCTTGACGATGTGCTCTACGCCGATAGCTGCCGCCGATTCCGCGGCCACGTCCACCTCGGAATAGCCTTCGCGCTCGAAGCCAGTAGTAAAGGTCAGCAGATCCGGGTTGTGGCGTTTGGCCAGGGTAGCGATGGCGGTGGAGTCGATGCCGCCAGAGAGGAACGAGCCAACGGTGACATCGGCACGCATGTGCTTAGCGACGGAATCCTCCAGCGCTTCTGCAATGCGGTCAAAGAGCTGTTGTTCTTCGCCTTCTGAAACCTGCTGGACTGGGAAACGTGGCTTGAAGTAGCGCTCGGATACGACCTCCTCACCCGGCTTCAAGGTCACCGTGCAGCCGGATTCCACGCGGCGAATATTGGCGTGCAAAGATTCCGGTTCCGGCACGTATTGCAGATCCACGTAGTGTTCGATAGCGCGGCGGTCAAGGTTGAGTTCTAGACCAATGTCCTCGGCCATGTCCAGGATGCACTTCATCTCGGAGGCAAAGACCGTGCCGGCGTCCGTAGTGGCATAGTAAAGCGGCTTGATGCCAAACTGGTCGCGCGCGGCAAACATGGTCTTGGTCTTGGTATCCCAAATAACGATGCCAAACATGCCGCGGAGGTGCTCGACGACGTCCTTGCCCCAGTGGTGGTAGCCCACCGCAATGGGTTCGCCATCACCTTCCGTATAGAAGGTATAGCCCAAGGCCTTGAGTTCTTCGCGGAGCTCAACGTAGTTGTAGATCTCGCCGTTAAAGGTAAGGGCATACCGCTCTGGTTCATCCTCAGGGCCCCAGCGCAGGGGCTGGTGGGAATGTTCCAAGTCGATAATGGACAGGCGGTTAAAGCCGAAGGCGGCGTCGCCATCATGCCAAGTACCGGCTGCATCCGGTCCGCGGTGGTGCATGCAAGGAAGCGACCGCTCGAGCGCGTCGACATATTTGTCCACGTTTCCGGTGGCCGCGAGCATGCCAAGAAGTCCGCACATGTAAAGATAGCTCCTTTTAATTAAGCGACTAGTGCTCGTTGTTCTACTTTACGGTGCGTGGGGGAGAAACCAGAAAGCGCCACGGCTTGGAAGAAGCTGCAGAAAAGCTTAAATTGAGCTTCCCCGTAAGGGTGCGAACTTTCGGATGATGGGCGGAATACTTCCCTGTGAGTTAAGGCACATGGTGAAGGCGGTGACTGGGGGTACGGTTGGAACATTGTGCAGGTGGGGCGGTAACCTACTGGAACGTGGATATAAATTGAGCGCCCTGGGTCTCCTTTTAAGCTTCAAAAAGGCTGGGAACCAAGCATTTATCCATTATTCTGATTGGGTAAGGGTGCTCTGTGAGTATTCGAGAAGTTTGTGTGGACAGAAAGGCAGAACACACGTGGGACAGCGTAATAAGCGCACCTTCGCCCGTAAGGCGGGCGTAGCTGGCGCACTTGCCCTAGGCGGTCTCGCCCTGGCTGGTTGTGACGTTCAGGCGCCAACTGCTGTAGAGAACCTCCTGGGATTCGGTTGGCCAAAGGGTGTGACCCCTGAGGCTGAGGCAATGTACAACTTCTGGATCTGGGTCTGGGTTGCAGCTTGGATTGTCGGCTTCATCATGTGGGGCCTATTCCTTACTGCAATTTTCCGTTGGAGCGCGAAGAAGGCGAAGCGCGATGGCAAGGGTGAATTCCCGCGCCAGACGCAGTACAACGTGCCATTGGAAATGGTATTGACCATCGTTCCAATCCTGATCATCATGGCCTTGTTCTTCTTCACGGTGCAGACCCAGCAAAAGGTCACCGCACTGGATAAGGATCCAAAGGTGGTTGTCGACGTCACTGCATTCCAGTGGAACTGGAAGTTCGGCTATGCCGAGAACCGCGTCAATGGTGAGAACTACAACGGTGCGGACGAAGCGCGCCAGGCCGAAGCGGAAAAGACCGCCCATGACCCTGAAGGCGTGGATAACTCCAACCCAATTCACGGTAAGTCCAAGGGCGACCTTTCCTACCTCAACTACAACAAGATTGAGACCGTAGGTTCCACCGAGGAGGTTCCGGTTCTGGTTCTTCCTTCCGATACCGCAATCGAGTTCCGTTTGGCTTCCGCTGACGTTTCTCACGCATTCTGGGTTCCGGAGTTCTTGTTCAAGCGCGACGTCTATGCACACCCTGAATCTAACGCTCAGGAGCGCAGCTTCCAGGTCGAGTCGATTGATAAGCAAGGCGCCTTTGTTGGCCGTTGTGCCGAGATGTGCGGTACCTACCACTCCATGATGAACTTCGAGATTCGCGTTGTCTCCCCAGAGGACTTCAATGCCTACATGGACTTCCGCGAGAAGAACCCGAATGCCACCAACGCTGAGGCGTTGAAGGAAATTGGCCAGGATCCGTACGCAGTTACCACCCACCCGTTCTCCGGCGAGCGTGACACGGCCGATGGTGACAACTACGTCAAGACCGCGGCATAAGAGATAAGGACATTACACAATGCGTGCAACATCGAAAGTCTTTTACTCAATCGCGACTTACCTTTTCGTCTCGCTGATTGTTTATATCTTTGGCGTCACCCTCGTGAAGGATGATGGTTACCTCTACGGCGCCGAGTGGGTTGGCATCGTAGGCATGTTCCTCTCCGTTATGCTCTGCCTTATGCTGGGTGGCTACCTTCACTTCACCGATAACCGCAGCGACGTTCTGCCGGAAGACTGGGAAGAAGCAGAGACCGAAGACTCCGCTGGTATCTTGGGTTTCTTCTCCCCGAGCTCCATCTGGCCACTGGCCATGGCAGGTTCCATCGGATTCTTGGGCCTTGGCGTCATCTTCCTGTACTACTGGCTCATTGCCTTGGGCGCTGTCTGCTTGATTGCAGCCTGTGCCGGCCTGTCCCTGCAGTATGGCCTGCCTAAGGAAAAGCACTAGTACATATCTAGTCGCAACCACTGCCTAAACTTCTCAGCCCTCCTCACCACGCCACGGTGGGGAGGGCTTTGGCGATCCTCGTCGTTAACCAAATAGGAAAGTTCCCGAGAATCCAGAACTTTTTTAGGGGAGGGGGAGAGCGGTTGCGCCCAGGTTTTAAGTGGGCAGCAAAAGGGCATCCCAGCACGTAAACCCCTATTTCTGCGGGGGTCATCCGAAAGTTGCAAACGGGCAATTTTCCCCGGAAACCGCCGTGTGATTTATCTCTCTAAGAAACTTGTCCAAATCGGTTGCGAATGAAGGATGGATCGTCGTGATTCGAGCGGACAAAAAGGTAGTGATCGTGGCTATAGATGAAGTTTAAGTGTGTCACCTGCGTTGATGTCTCGTCGGAAAAGAATACAAAAAGTTCCCAGGTAATTAATCTTGGTAGGCCACAAGACATTCCTTATCGGTAGCTGGCAATTTGGTGAAAACCGAATGGCGGAAGCGGGGGGAATTGAAGTGACTTTAGAGTCTAGAACAGCCATAATTACCACTGTGACGAGCGTAGTTTCTAACCAAGGTATGACAGCACCACGTGTTGCCTCGCTGAACCGACCCAATATGGTCAGCGTGGGCACCATCGTGTTCCTGTCTCAGGAATTGATGTTCTTTGCCGGACTGTTCGCGATGTGGTTCACCTCGCGAGCGAACGGCCAGGAAGGCGATTGGGCAGAGCACACTGCCCATATCAACCTGCCAATGGGCTTTCTCATTACTGCAGTGTTGATTTCTTCCTCCGTGACCTCGCAGTTCGGCGTGTTTGCCGCAGAAAGGGGTGACGTTTACAAGCTTCGACTCTGGTACACCATCACGCTGGTATTGGGTGTTGTCTTCCTAGGCATCATGGCGTTTGAGTGGGCTGAGTTGATTCACGCAGGCGTGACGGTACAGTCCAGCGTCTTTGGTTCGGTGTTCTACATCATCACCGGCTTCCACGCTGCGCACGTAACCGCCGGTTTGATTTCCTTTGCAATCATTCTGGCGCGTATCGCTAAATCTAAATTCACGCCGGCACAGGCTACTGCCGCCATGGCAGTGTCCTACTACTGGCACTTCGTTGACGTTGTGTGGATCGGTGTGTTCACCGTTATCTACTTGATTCAGTAGTGTCGGCGAACCTCTCCCCAAAACAGTCCTCCCGTGTTCGAGTTATCTAAAGGAAAATGATGGATAACAATTCGCAGTCCGAGGCAGTGGAGCAGACCACTGCCACGGCTAAGAAGACCCGCCGTCGCCGCAAGGCGAAGCGCACCCTCGCAGGTGGTTTCGCTTTGGCCATCGGTTTGACCGGCGCTGGCGTCTTGGCCTCTGCCTTGACACCTGACGCTCAGGTCGCTACCGCGGAAAAAGATGACCAAGCCCTCGTTCAAGAGGGTAAGGACATCTATGACACCGCTTGTATCACTTGCCACGGTGCCAATCTGCAGGGCATCGAAGACCGTGGCCCCTCTCTCGTAGGTATCGGTGCCGGCTCGGTGTACTTCCAGGTTCACTCCGGCCGTATGCCGATGATGTCCAACGATGCTCAGGCAGAGCGCAAGGCTCCGCGTTACACCGAGCAGCAGACCTTGGCGCTGGCCGCTTATGTTGCAGCTAACGGTGGCGGCGCGGACATCGTCTACAACGACGATGGAAGCATCGCCCAGGAATCCCTTCGTGGCGCTAACTACAACGGCCAGATTCAGGCCGAAGACGTTGCTAAGGGTTCCGAGCTGTTCCGCATGAACTGTGCATCTTGCCACAACTTCACCGGCCAGGGTGGCGCACTTTCCTCCGGTAAATACGCTCCTGAGCTCGCACCTGCTAACGAGCAGGAGATCTACCAGGCAATGTTGACCGGTCCGCAGAACATGCCGAAGTTCTCTGACCGCCAGCTGACTGCAGACGAAAAGAAGGACATCATCGCCTACTTGAAGTCAGCAGAAGAGACTCCGTCTCCAGCCGGTTGGGACCTTGGAGGTCTCGGCCCAGTAGCTGAAGGCCTGGCAATGTGGATTATTGGTATCAGCGCCCTGTGCGCCGCTGCTATGTGGATTGGATCGCGCTCATGAGCAATGTGAAAAAGAATTACACTGACGCAGAGCTCGATAAGATGAGCAATGATGAACTTGCTGCACTTGGTACCGAGCTCGATGATGTCACCGTAGCGTTCCGTAAGGAGCGCTTCCCGGTTGAAGGTGACCCCGCAGAAAAGCGCGCGGGGCGCAACGTCGCCATTTGGCTGGCAATCTCCGTTATCGGCGGCTTGGGCTTCTTGGGCGTTTACCTCTTCTGGCCTTGGCAGTACAAGCAGCTAGGGGAGGACGGCCTTGTATGGCACACTCTCTACACCCCGCTGCTTGGTATTACCGCCGCACTGTCCATTTTTGGACTCGGCTTTGCCATCGTGCAGTACGTCAAGAAGATTCTGCCGGAAGAGATTTCAGTGCAGCGTCGCCACGATGGTCCTTCGGAAGAAGTTGACCGTCGTACTCTTACCGCTCTCTTGAACGACTCGTGGAAGACCTCCACGCTCGGTCGCCGCAAGACTATCCAGGGTCTTCTCGGTGGAGCCGGTGTGCTCTTCGGCTTGACGGTTATCGCACCGCTCGCTGGCGCAATCCGCAACCCATGGAAGGTACGTCACGAGCTGAACTACGCCGGTGACGGCACGCTGTGGACCTCCGGTTGGACGTTGCACGAGGAGGGCGTCAAGCTTTACCTCGCGCGTGATACCGGTACCATTGCTGAGAAGCACTCCGGTGAGTCCGGCGAGCACTACACCACCGAAGGTGTTACCCGCCTCGTGCGCGTTCGCCCAGAGGACTTGGCCGCCGGCGGCATGGAGACCGTCTTCCCGCTTGCGGAAGAAGACGTTAACGACGGTGATCAATACGACGCCAAGCGCGACGTATACGAAAACCACATGCACTCCATCCATGGCAACCGCAATGCGGTGATGTTGATTCGTCTGCGCCACTCCGATGCGCAGAAGGCAATCGAGCGTGAGGGACAGGAAGACTTCCACCACGGCGATTACTACGCCTACTCCAAGATTTGTACTCACATTGGTTGCCCAACTTCGTTGTACGAGGCACAAACCAACCGAATCCTGTGCCCCTGCCACCAGTCGCAGTTCGACGCTTTGCACTACGGTAAGCCGGTCTTCGGCCCAGCTGCCCGTGCTTTGCCACAGCTGCCTATCACGGTGGACGATGAGGGCTACCTTGTTGCAGAGGGCAACTTCATTGAGCCTGTCGGTCCGGCATTCTGGGAGCGTAAGTCATAATGAGCAATAAACTCGCCCAAATGGGCAACAACATGGACGAGCGCTACAGCGCCGCCGGCGTGCTTAGGACGCAGCTGAACAAGGTCTTTCCGACCCACTGGTCCTTCATGCTCGGTGAGATGGCGCTGTACAGCTTCATCATTCTTCTACTAACCGGTACATACCTGGCGCTTTTCTTTGACCCTTCTATTACGAAGGTCATCTATGACGGCACCTACGCACCGCTTAACGGTGTTGAGATGTCGCGCGCCTACGCAACGGCCCTTGATATTTCCTTCGAGGTACGCGGCGGCCTCTTTGTCCGCCAGATGCACCACTGGGCAGCACTACTGTTCATGATGTCGATGGTTGCGCACATGCTGCGCATCTTCTTCACCGGTGCTTTCCGCCGCCCGCGCGAAGCCAACTGGATTATTGGTTGCACCCTTATCCTGCTGGGCATGATCGAGGGCTTCCTCGGTTACTCCCTGCCGGATGACCTGCTTTCCGGTGTCGGTCTGCGCATTATGTCCGCCATCATCCTGGGTCTGCCGATTATCGGTACCTGGCTGCACTGGGCCATCTTCAACGGCGACTTCCCGTCCGACTTGATGCTGGACCGCTTCTACATCCTCCACGTTCTGGTCATCCCAGGCATCATCTTGGGCCTTATCGCAGCCCACTTGATCATGGTTTGGTTCCAGAAGCACACCCAGTTCCCTGGACCGGGTCGTGCAGAGAACAACGTCGTCGGTGTCCGCATTATGCCGGTCTTCGCAACTAAGGCCATTGGTATGGGCATGATGGTTGCTGGTGTGCTGGCTCTTATGTCCGGTGTGCTGACCATTAACGCCATCTGGTTGCTTGGTCCGTACAACCCCTCCCAGGTTTCTGCAGGTTCCCAGCCCGACATCTACATGCTCTGGACAGACGGTGTGGCTCGTGTCATGCCAGCTTGGGAGCTGTACTTGGGCAACTACACGATTCCTTCCGCGTTCTGGGTAGCCCTGTTGTGTGGCCTGATGGTCGTATTGCTTATCACCTACCCGTTCTTGGAGAAGAAGTTCACTGGAGACGATGCGCACCACAACCTTCTGCAGCGTCCGCGTGACGTTCCTACCCGCTCCGCAATTGGTGCAGCAGCAATCGTGTTCTTCTTGCTGGTCACCTTGTCCGGTGGTAACGACCACGTTGCGCACTTCTTCCAGATTTCGCTGAATGCGATGACTTGGGTGGGCCGTATCGGCCTGATCATCTTGCCGCCGATTGCCTACTTCATGACCTACCGCATTTGCGTTGGTCTCCAGCGTTCTGACCGCGAGGTGCTTGAGCACGGTATCGCTACCGGTGTTATCAAGCAGCTGCCTAACGGCGCCTTCATTGAGGTCCACCAGCCTCTGGGCCCCGTTGACGAGCACGGCCACGCAGTACCGCTTGAGTACGCAGGCGCTCAGGTGCCGAAGCAACTTAACCACCTTGGTTACGCCGACTCCGAAATCCAGGGCACCTTCAGCCCGGATGATCCGGAACTCATGCGCCGCGTTCACGAGATTCACGAGGAGAACCACGAGGAGGAAGCGGAGATGTTCCGCCGCCTCAACGAGGCCAACCGTCGTGATGACGAGGAAAACGGCCGCATCTAGCCTCTCCTTGGGTTAGCTCGATACACGCTCACTAAATAAGCCCGCTGTCCGCCTGAAATTGGGCGAACAGCGGGCTTGTTTGTTTTTGAATGTATTGATTGCTGCGGGCGGTTCTGTTGTCTAGATTCTCTACCTCAAGCACTCCTTTAAGCGTCTAGTGCTTGTTTGTTGGACGAGGAAACCTCGCACAATGTTGTTTTAGGAAGCGAAGAGTATTTCGTCGGCTACTGGATCTCTATCGCGAGAATAGAAGTAGTGTCAGCGCTTGTAAAAGGGCTACCGAGCTCATCCCTAGTAGGCCTTTGCATAAAGGCAGGGTAATTCGGGTCCAAGGCGCATAGTCGATGCTCTCGACACCAAACGAAAGAACTGCCTGGCGAAACTAGAGTCGTCAGGCAGTATTCAAAAGTGTCAGCGAGATTGGCGCCTTAGTCCGATACGATTGTAGGGATGTAGTGTCGGCCTATATCCCATACGAAGGGGGCCTTTTTACCTCGTTAGGGGATCGAAGAAAATAACTCTCAACGATCAACGGACTATTTCAATGTCTTAGTCCAAATATTGCTCGATGAGAAGGCAACGAGCAACAATCGATTTTTCGAAGTTCTGTTTAAAAGAGCTGGAAAGAACTGTCGCAAACTTTCCAGTCTCCATCTTCCTTCTTCAACTCGATTTCGCTGGTATTGAAATAGTTTGCAAAATCTTCGTTATCTGAAGTTACATAAGCTTCATCATCTGACGAGGAATCAGACTCTTCTAGATCTTTAAGCGCATCGTCCTTTTTGTCTTTTAGCTCCTTGAGTTCTTCTTCACTTGGAACATCAGAGGGATTCAAGCTTTGGACTGTCGCAACAACTTCATCTGGGGATACTGGGTTCCGCTGCTCTTTGCAGAGATAATCTGTCTGGAATTCATTAGCTTGATCTACCCACTCGTGTGCCGATTCTTCGGCCTTTTTGCTGTCGCCAGATTGGTGTTGCTCAGCAGCTTCCAATAGGTTTGTGTGAACTTCCATTTGCTCGTCAGCGGCATTCTTAAGAGCCTTTTCTGGCCCCCCAGAGGAGCCGCAGCCAGTGATTGCTAGCGAAGTGGCCAGTAAGACGCTTCCTAAGGTAAGCGTTCTACGCATTTTCTTCTCCAATTCTTTAAAGTAAACGGTGTATCGAGCCATGGCTCTCCGGTCACGGCAGCACGGTGTATTTGAAATTTCAGCTGAAATTCAGTATCAGGACAGCCAATTTTCAGCCTAACAAATTGAGCCTGTAGGCACCTCTGCACTGTGGGATATTTGATGCGCCGTTTATGGTGACGAATGCAGTGGTGCAACCGAAGAATTGAGGCAGCGTGTAGTCATAGCAGTCGTCGCGTAAGTGCCACCAACGCGACTGGAGTGACCGTCGAGTTTGTTGCAAGCGCATACGGGGGTGACAGGGGCTGGTGCTGGTATTGACGCTGGATGGTTCGTTTTGATGGATGAAAAAGCTGCAGAATTTCCGGGCATAGTAGGCAGACCCACGCGGCACAGAGGGCGAATTTTCTACACAAGCCAAGGAAAGCAACTTTGTCGCCGGACCTACGGCATATAGGGGTTGTTCCGATGTTGCGCGTTGAAGGGGCGGGCATAGACGAGCAGCAACTGGTCTTGTATAGCGAGAAGGGGCCTGGAGCTCAGTTTGGGATCCACATATTCCAAGTAATGTTAGCCAGTTGCGGATTGCGGTTAAATATTTTTTGAATGGCTAGGGTCTGTTAAAGAATTAGTCTGTTGACACGGAAGGGGCCGAACCAAAAGACGTGTGAGGAACCTCACATATAACTTTTTTGGCACTCTTTATTTGGGGTTCGAGGAGTGGATTGCCGGTTGCGGAGTGCGTGACTTTCGGCTATTTCTGCAGTGTATGGCCAGTAAAATTCAGTAATAGCTTTATTGGATGTTCGTTATGGCGTGTTTGTCTCGGCTTGGTCAAAATAAGATAACGAACGTGTAACGAAGCCGGATCCGGGGTCGTGAATGGACATTGATTGTGATGATTTCGTAACCTATTTGAGACATTGAGTTACCGCCCGAAAAGGTGCTCAATAGGAAATGAAAATTTAAAGCGTCGCATCTGGCTCCTCCTACTGAGGGGCCGAGTGGAGGAAGGCCTAAAGGAACGGTCCTCCAATGAACACTAGGCCCTAGGGTCAGAGCTTTTCTACAAGGAAAAGTAGACGCGTAGGAAGATTTGGAGTTTTTCTCGTGGCAAAGCACCGTCGTCAGGGCACTGTAAATACCCGTCGTATCGCATCTACTGCAGCCATCGCTGCAACCGCAGCTGTCGCCGCCCCAGGCGTCGCTCAGGCTGCCGAGGTCGTTGTTCCTAATACCGACTACCGTTTCGAGGTTGCCGGTCTGGAAAACGTCCCGAACATTGACCAGGTCCCAAACATTGACAAGTATGTCCCGTCTTTGGGCCAGGTTTCCAACCAGGGTGGCGACAGCTTCGTCGCTGCTGCAGAGCAGCAGGCTGCTCCGGCACCATCCACCGTTGGTCAGAAGGCTCTGGAAGCTGCACGCTCCGTCCTCGGCTCGCCGTACGTTTACGGCGCTGCTGGCCCAAACGCTTTCGACTGCTCCGGCTTGACCAGCTGGGCTTACTCCCAGGCTGGCGTTCAGATTCCGCGTACCTCCCAGGCTCAGGCCGCGGGCGGTACCCCTGTTTCCCTGGACCAGCTCCAGCCTGGTGACATCATTTCCTACTACGGTGGCGCTTCCCACGTCGGCATCTACACCGGCAACGGCACCATCATCGACGCGCTTAACTCCGGCACCCCGGTGCAGGAGCGCGACTTGAACTACATGCCGATTAACAACGCTGTGCGCTTCTAATTGGCAGTGAAATGACATGCCCTTCCCTTTGTGAAAGAGGGAAGGGTTTTGTTGTGCAACGGCGGCTAAAACCCGCTATAGTAAATTCGATTTTTGAAAATTTTGAGTTGAAGGTCTTCTTGTGTCTAAACGTGTGCTCCCAGCCGCTGCATTAACCGCAGTCCTCGCTGTCACTTCTCTTTCTGGCCTCCCGCAAGTTATCGCGCAGGAGGCGGAACCGAACCAAGAATCTGCTTCTGAAAACGTCGACGATCTGGTGAATCGCGTCGGAGAGGTCGCTCGTAAGGTCTCTGCGAAGAATGAGGAAGTCAAAGAGCTAGAAGATAGGCTCGCGGCCAAGGAAGAAGAGGTCGCTCAAGCGGAGCAAGACTCCGCAGAGGCCCAAAAACGCGTACATGACGCGCAGGGCGATGTCTCTACGCAGCAAGGCCGCGTGGACGATTTGGCACAGTCCCGCTACCGTGGAGACTCCCGTTCCGCCGTTTCGGGCGCTCTGGCTGCAGAAGACCCAGCAGACGCCGTAGAACGCATGGGATATTTGGGTGCGCTTTCCCGCAAGGCGCAACGCACCCTCGATGCAAAGGCAGATGCCGCCTCAATGGCTGAAGCGGTTCAGCAAGAAGCCGCTGACGCTGCGAAAAAGGTGCGCGAGGAAAAGAAGAACCTCGAAAAGCAGCGCGATGAGCTGGTAAAGCAAAAGGATGCGCTGGAAAAGCAGCAGGCGGACATCGAAGCTCAGGTGGATGCGCTGAGCGATGAGCAGCGCGAAGCTTGGGAAGGGCAATTCGGCGGCACGGATAAGCTGGATTTCGACCTGGGAGAGATCGCTGATGGCGCTAGCTCTGCGGCTCTGTCCAAGCTGGGTTCGCCCTATGGCTGGGGTTCTGCCGGCCCGAACCAGTTCGACTGCTCTGGTCTGATGTACTGGGCATACCAGCAAATTGGGAAGACCATTCCGCGTACCTCGCAAGCACAAATTGCAGGTGGCACCTCCGTGCCGGTTGATCAGCTGCAGCCTGGCGATATCGTGGGCTACTACCCAGGAGTTACCCACGTCGGAATGTACATTGGCAACGGCCAGGTAGTACACGCCTCGACCTATGGCGTGCCGGTTCAGGTCGTGCCGCTCAACTCGATGCCTATTTCGGGGACTGCACGATTCTAAGTGGCCCGCATACTGCTGGTAACGAATGACTTTCCTCCCAAAGTCGGTGGAATCCAGTCCTACCTGCGGGACTACCTTGAAGCGCTTGACCCAGACGATGTCGTAGTATTCGCTTCAACCCAAGAGCCGCCTGAGGACTATGACGCCTCTGTTGCCTATAAAGTCATTCGGTGGCCGTACCGCGTGATGCTGCCCACCCTCGCAACCACGCGCCGCATGCAGGAGATCATCCGGCAGGAAGGCATTGACGTCGTGTGGTTTGGTGCGGCGGCACCGTTGGCGCTGATGGGCAAGGCTGCGCGGCGGGCGGGGGCGCGCCGCGTGGTGGCAACGACGCATGGCCACGAGGTGGGCTGGTCTATGGTTCCACTTGCCCGGCAATGTCTGCGGTTGATTGGCAATAACGCCGACGTCATTACATATATCTCGGATTACACTCTGCGGCGCCTGTGCGGGCCTCTTGGCCCGCACCCAGAGTGGGCTCACCTGCCCTCTGGAGTCAGCCTAGATTCGCTTTCTCCCGCAACCCCTGCCCAGCGCACGGCCGCGAAGGCGGAGTTCGGAGTGACCGGACCTACCATCGTCTGCATTTCCCGTTTAGTCCCGCGCAAGGGGCAAGACCAATTATTGCGGGCGATGCCGCAGGTCAGAGAAGAATTCCCGGATGCTCAGTTGATGCTGATTGGGCGCGGGCGTTATCACGATGCGTTGCAAGAATTGGCGGAGCTTTATTGCCCCGATGCGGTGATTCAGCCGGCTCCCAGCATCGAAACTGCGCTTCATGCCGCGGATATTTTTGCCATGCCGGCGCGCACTCGCGGCGGAGGCTTGGACGTAGAAGGCTTGGGCATTGTTTACCTAGAGGCACAGGCCTGCGGGGTCCCGGTCGTCGCTGGTGATTCTGGGGGAGCGCCGGAGACTATTACGGAGGAGACGGGGATCGTCGTCAAGGGCACATCTGTTGATGAGCTCGTGGCTGCCTTGAAGGCGCTCTTGCGCTCGCCGGAAATGCGTACTCGTATGGGGCAGGCGGGACGCAGGCACGTCGAAAAGCACTGGAGCTGGGAGATTATGGGGCAGCGGCTGAGAAAGCTTATGGCTTGATGTGACCCTGGCCCGGTTGTCGGTATATTCTGATATCCATGCTTGAAAACAACTCCGCCGATCTTACTATCGGCTTCGATGTCGGTGGCACCAATGTGCGCGGTGGAGTAATTACTCGAGACGGGGACATCCTCGCGAGTCGCACCATGCCAACCTCGGGCGACCCGCGCCAACTTGATGATGACCTAGTAGCAATTGTTGAGGAGCTGCGCGCAGACTATCCCGTGGGTGCGGTGGGCCTTGCTGTTGCGGGATTTTTGGATCCAGAGTGTGAGACCGTCCGCTTCGCCCCGCATCTTCCGTGGCGGAATGCACCCGTCCGGAAAAACCTTGCGGAGCGCTTGGGGCTGCATGTCCGGTTGGAGCATGATGCCAACTCCGCTGCTTGGGGAGAATGGCGCTTTGGCGCGGGGCGCGGTGCGAAGGATTGGGTATTTTTTGCGGTCGGCACCGGCATTGGCGCTACCTTGATGACCCACGACACCATCTACCGCGGCGCGTTTGGAACTGCTCCGGAATTTGGTCATATCGTTGTGGTTCCCAATGGCAGGCAGTGCTCGTGTGGCAAACGGGGCTGCTTGGAGCGCTATGCGTCTGGCACGGCCCTGCCGGATACCGCGCGCGAACTGCGCCCAAACTATGAGACCTCCTTGCCGCCGTATCCCACCGGTGAGCAGGTTGCACGCGCGGCACGTGGGGGAGACCCACTTGGTATTGCGGTAATGGAGAACTTTGGGCAGTGGTTGGGCCAAGGCCTATCCATCGTGGCTGATGTGCTTGATCCGGAGCTCATAGTCATTGGCGGCGGCGTGTCCCAAGATGCGGATATGTACTTAGAGGAAGCCACCGCTGCCATGGGCCGGGATATAGTCGGCGCTGGGCATCGCCCCCTTGCTCGCGTTGCAACCGCGGAATTGGGCTCGGCAGCAGGTATGATTGGCGTAGCTGACCTGGCCCGCCGCGGCCACTAGAATGAGCGAAGGACGAGCTGGAGATGAAAAACAAATGGTACTGGGCGTTTAAGCACATCTTTTTCGGGCCCGCCCTGCGTGTATGGAACCGCCCTTGGTCAGAAGGGATGGAAAAAATCCCTGCTGAGGGGCCCGCGATTTTGGTGTCCAACCACCAAGCGGTGATGGATTCCTTCTTCTTCCCCCTGCTGTGCCCGCGCCAAATTACTTTTTTGGCCAAGGCGGAGTATTTCACCACCCCCGGCCTCGTGGGCGGCATGCAGAAGTGGTTCTTTAGCTCCGTCGGGCAAGTTCCCATTGAGCGGGATCATGAATCAGCGGGGGAGGCTATGCTCGAGACCGCGCGGAAGATTTTGGGGCGCGGTGATCTCTTTGGTATCTACCCAGAGGGAACGCGGTCCCCAGATGGGCGTGTATACAAGGGGCGTACCGGGATGGGGCGCATTGCCATGGAGACCAATCAGCCGGTCTATCCCGTTGTTATGATCAATTCCCGCAAGGCTAACCCAATCGGCTCGTGGATTGTCCGTCCCGCCAAGGTGGGGATGCGCGTGGGAGATCCCATTTACCCGCACGATTGGGCGCGCGAGCACGGCATGGATCCGCAGCAGCACGAGACCATTCGCGCGTTCACGGACATGGTCATGGGGACACTAGCCGAGCTCTCCGGCAATCCCTATGTGGATGTCTATGCGGCTGATGTAAAGGAATCATTAAAGGCCGGCCACGGATACCCCGCCGGTGCGGAGATCAAAGGGAGGTAATTGCAATTCCTCAGGCCCGCTTAGCGTGGCCGGATACCGCAAAAGGAATTTCTATCATCGGCGTGGTGCTCCTACACATCACGCTGAAGGTGCCAGGAGCCGAACAAACGTGGCTCGCAACTCTCAATACCTTTCTCGACCCCCTGCGCCTTCCCCTGTTCTTTCTGGTCTCCGGCTACTTCTCTTTTAAAGTCTTTCGTTATAGTTTCGCGGAGTTATTTACCCGCCGGCTCTGGTTTTTCCTCATCCCATATTTGGTGTGGATGTCCGTAGAGCATATGACCAAACAACTGGAATACCAGTGGGTTTTCGGTGACTCTTCCATGGGTATGGCCGAAATGCTGGAAAATCTTTTCCTTGGCCATACGATGGCGTGGTTTATCCACGCGCTCATTTTGTTCAATTTATTTTTGTGGTGTGTGCGTGCTTTACCGGCGTGGGCAGGAATTGGCCTGAGCTTTACTCCCGTGCTTTTTATTGCGTGGCAGGAACAGTTTCAGTTTATTGGCAAGGCCATTATGTTCCTTCCCATCTTTGTAGGCGCCGCCTATCTTCGCGAGCCAATCACGCGTTTTGCCGCTGCGGCAGAAGAGATATTCCGCGGCTCGTGGAGCACGCGCAGTGCTGGAGCGTATGCTTCAGCCATCGGCGCTTATTGTGCAGGCCTGGCCCTGCGCCACGTGTGGGATGGCAACGATGCTGATGTTGCTTTTAACTGGCCCCTGCTGGGCGCGGACTTTTTAGGTTGGGGAGATGTCAACTTATTAGTGCGCCTCGTGGAACAGGCACTGGAGGTGCCGGCGGGCATTATCGGCGCCGTGCTCATTAGCCACATTCCGTGGATTGCAGAAGGCGTGAAGTTTGTCGGGCGGCACACGCTACCGATTTATTTGTCGCACCCTATTGGCTTGACCGTGGGCTACGGGTACTACATGGTGCATCACGATTATGTCGTGTCTTTGGCGGGCGAGTGGCCGCTGGAAAACACGTGGTTCTGGATCGGTATGTGCTTTATCTTTACAGCCATTTCTTCGCTGGCACTGTGGGCGCTGGGGAAGGTCCCTATCCTTGGCTGGACACTGGTTCCGCCGCGGATCGGTAGGCGCCGCCCCGCCGTAGAGCCAATGGTAGCGAACAAGCAACCAACAACACGGTAATGATGACGTAGTCATTGCCAACGATGTGCTGCCACCACGTCCAGTCCAGTTCTTGGTCTTCGGTATGCGGAACTTTCCAGTGGCCGCGGGCAAATAACGCCAGCCAAGTGAGTGCCGCTAGGATCCAGCGGCGGCTGGCAACCAAGTAGACGCCCGCTAATACCAACCAGGTGAAGTGGTGCGACCACGATACGGGGGAGCACAGCAGCGACACAGACGCCGCCAGCAACATAAGCACGACCTGATTGCCGTGGGAAAGGCGCTCCATGGCAAACCACACAATTGCAATGACGACGATAACGCCAATGAGCCACAGAGTTTCAGCGTTATCGGGGCTAAGGCGGGTAAACAAGCCGCGCAAGGACTGGTTGGCGCTATAGGCTAGGCCGCCGATGCGCTCGGAATCCCGCAAGGTGGAGGTCCAATACTCAATCGAGCTATGCGGATTGGCGGCGAAGGCTATGAGGCCAGCGGCTACGAAGGATCCCAGGGTGGTAAAGAAGGCCTTCCATTCGCGGCGGACGAAGAAGACGGCCAAAAAGACGGCGGGAGTGAGCTTGATAGCAATGGCGATGCCGGTCAGGATGCCACGGGCCTTTTTCACCCACAGCAAATCAATGACCACGAGTGCGGTCAGCAGGATATTGATCTGACCAAAACTAAAGGTCTGCGTAATCGGCTCGGCCAGCATGGCGGCAAAAAGCCCCCAAGCCGCCCATTCCTGGCAGTTGAGGGAGCGCAATACCAGCGCAATGCACACCCACAATGCGAGTACGGAGAGGACCGTGACTACCACGGCGGCAGCGGTGAGGGGGACCCACTGCAGCGGGGCGAAGAGCAGGGCCGCAAACGGTGGGTAGGTAAAAGGCAGGGAAAAGTTGCGGTCAGTGCCTACGAAATAGTCACGATCATAAAGATCACTGCCGAAACCTGCCCCGCCTTCGCGGTAAACATCGAGGTCAATGTGGTAAAAGGCACGAAGCTCGCCCGAGAATAACGCAGGAATATCGATAATCCACCACAGCGCCGCGAGCGCAGACAGGATTAGGGGGAGGGCGGTGGTCCACAGGGCTTTATTATCGGTTCTGCTCACCCGCAAAATTTTACAGTGACGCGATCGTGGGGCCAATTTCCCGCGCCCATCGCCGCAGCGCTAGGCTTGGGAAACGTGCGTTACTTCTATGACACCGAATTTATCGAGGATGGCAAGACCATTGAATTGGTCTCCATCGGCATCGTCGGTGAAAACGGAAGTGAATATTATGCCGTATCCACGGATTTTGACCCGTCTAAGGCCAATTCTTGGGTCAAGGAAAACGTGTTGGCTAAGCTGCCCAGCCCCCAGGATTCTGCATGGAAGCCGGCGCGCACCATCCGCACGGAAATCCTGGAGTTTCTCACACGCAGCTCTACGCCCATTGAATTATGGGCTTGGGTCGGCGCGTATGACCACGTGGTCTTGGCGCAGCTGTGGGGCGATATGGCGAGCTTGCCCAAGCGCCTGCCGCGCTATACCCGCGAGTTGAAGCAGCTGTGGGAGTTCGCCGGCCGCCCCAGCTTGCCGGCCGTGCCTAAGGGCAATCACGATGCGCTTGTCGATGCCCGCCATAACCTCGCCAAATTCCGCGCCTGCACCGAGGTCTTGCCCTTGTCCAAGGGGAATAGAATCAATTTCTAGCAGTTAACTACCAATCGACAGGCAGTAAATGGTTAAATGGAAGAGTGAGTTGGACAGTAGATATTCCGCAAAGTGTTCTGCCTGATCTTCCACCATTGCCAGAGGGCATTGAGGAGGTCTTCCAGGACGTCATCAAGCGTGACGCAAAGCAACAGCCTAGTTGGGATCCCACCCAAGCCGATAACGTGCGCAAGATTCTCGAGTCGGTGCCGCCCATCGTGGTTGCCCCGGAGATTGAGAAGCTGAAGCGGCAGCTTGCCGATGTCGCACTAGGAAACGCTTTCCTCCTGCAAGGCGGCGATTGCGCCGAGACCTTTGAATCTAATACCGAACCGCATATTCGCGGCAACGTCAAAACCTTACTGCAGATGGCCGTCGTTTTGACCTATGGTGCTTCCGTTCCAGTGGTGAAGCTGGGACGCATTGCTGGGCAGTATGCGAAGCCGCGTTCTTCGGATACGGACGCGAATGGCTTGTTGAATTACCGTGGGGACATTGTCAATGGCGTGGAACCCACCGATGAGGATCGCCGTCATGACCCGGCACGCATGATCCGCGCCTACGCTAACTCTTCCGCGGCCATGAACTTGGTACGCTCTTTGACCTCCTCCGGCACCGCTGACCTGTACCGCCTGCACGAATGGAACCGGGAGTTCGTCCGTAAATCGCGCGCCGGTGCCCGCTACCAGGATCTGGCCCGCGAGATTGAAAACGGCCTGAAATTCATGAATGCCTGCGGCGTGCAGGATTCCACCTTGCACTCGGCGGATATTTACTGTTCGCACGAGGCGCTGTTGAAGGATTACGAGCGTTCCATGCTGCGCTTGGGCCAAGATGATAATGGTGATACCAAGCTTTATGACCTGTCCGCGCACCAAGTGTGGATTGGTGAGCGCACGCGTGGTCTGGATGACTTCCACGTCAACTTCGCCGCCATGATCGGCAACCCGGTGGGCATTAAGCTCGGACCTGGCGCCACGCCTGAGCAGGCCGTGGAATATGCCGAAAAGTTGGATCCCAACCGCGAGCCCGGCCGCTTGACCATCATCTCCCGTATGGGGCACGACAAGGTCCGCAGCGTGTTGCCACCCATCATCAAGGCCGTCGAAGATTCCGGACATACCGTGGTGTGGCAGTCCGACCCCATGCACGGCAATACCTTTACCTCGTCCAACGGGTACAAGACCCGCCACTTTGACAAAATCGTCGACGAGGTGCAGGGCTTCTTCGAGGTACACCGCGATTTGGGCACCCACCCGGGTGGCGTGCACCTCGAGTTCACCGGCGAAGATGTCACGGAATGTCTCGGCGGCGCCGAGGACATCACCGACCTAGATCTGCCGGGCCGCTATGAATCCGCCGTCGATCCGCGCCTGAACACGCAACAGTCCCTCGAGCTTTCCTTCCTCATCGCAGAGATGCTGCGGAACTAGCTGCCACTAGACCCAGAGGGACGGGGTTCCTTCGTAATAGGAGGAGCCAAACCACCACCCGCTGATAGCGACCGCACCGGTTGCCACCACCACTGCGAGGAGAAAGACCAGCAGTGATGCAGGATGGCGATTGGTTAGCGGCCGCTCAGCGGGTTCTTCTTCTGCCACCTGCGCGGGGGATTGTGCAGGAGAATGCGCTTCCCCCACGCCCGCAGCGGGCGCTGGTGCGGGGACAGGCGCCGAGGCCGGTGCTGGGGCGGGTGGCAGTGGCGGCTCCGAGGAGACCGATGCCTTGGGTACATCGAGGCGCGTTTCAAAGTCCGGCTGCTGCGGATCCGGCTCGGGAGGAATAACCTCGGTGGGCCCGCCGTCCAAGTGCTCGGTGGCGCCCTGCGGGATGGTCCGCGTGGGCTCAAATACATCCGTGGCGCCGATGCCGGAATAGTCAGTGGGTGTTTGTGCGGTGCGCGCGGCAGCGGCGTTGCGGGGGACCGGGATGGTGACCGTGGGCAGATCCAATTCCCGGCAAATATCCTCGAGGGCATCCAAAAATTCCCCGGCATCGGCAAAGCGCTCGCGGGGATCGCGGGCAGTGGCGGTGGCCACGAGGGCATCGACAAGCTTGGGCACGTCCTCACCATGCGTGGATGGGGCGGGAACATCCGCATATAGGCGCGCGGTGGCGTGCGCGATCGGGGTATCCCCGGAGAAGGGCACGGTTCCAGTCAAGAGTTCAAATAGCACAATACCGGCGGAATACACGTCGGTGGCGGGTGTTATATCCTCGCCGGTGACCTGTTCCGGCGCCAAATATGAGACGGTGCCGACGATCATATTCGAGGTTGCCTGCGCATTCCTCGCACGGACTAAGCCAAAATCGCCCAATTTCACCCGGTGATGCGAGGTAATGAGCACGTTATCGGGTTTAATATCGCGGTGGATAAGCCCTGTAGAGTGCACCTCGGTCAAGCCTTGGAGCACGCTGCGCAGGGTCGATAATGCGGCAGGGACGGTCAGCGGGCCGCCTTCGGCAAGCAGCTCGCGCAAGGTGCCGCCATCGATAAGCTCCATGATGAGGTAAATGGGCTCGCCATCGGCGGAAAAATCATGAATGGCCACGAGGTTGGGGTGTTGCAACCGCGCCATCGCGCGGGCCTCGCGGGAAAAGCGCTTGATAAAAACCGGGTCATCGTCATAGCGCTCATCCATGACCTTTGCGGCCACTTGGCGGCCCAAACGCATATCCACGCAGCGATAGACGGTAGACATACCGCCGCGGGCGATGGGGCGATCGATGCGGTAACGGTCTTCCAACACGTCACCAATTTCCAACCTAGTCATACTCCCAGTATGGCCGATCCACTAGGCCGCGTTAAAGTAGGTGGCGTGACTAATGCAGAAAATTCCCTGAATTCCTTATTGGCCGGCGAAGAGCTGCTCAGCATGCAGCAGGTGGCAGACAAGCTAGGTCTTCCCATCACGCGCGCCTATGACCTGCTCCAGGACCGCAAATTCATTGTCTGGGACTCGCCCGAAGGCAAGCGTGTGCCGCTGGCATTCTTCAATGACAAGGGGAGCATCGCCAAGCATGTCACCGGCGTTATTACCGTGCTTACCGATGGCGGCTATGACGACGAGGAAATCCTGCGCCACCTATTTACCGCAGATGACTCCCTGCCTGGCCGGCCCATTGACGCCTTGCACGGGCACCTGGCGCGCGAGGTTATTCGGCGGGCTCAGGCGTCTGCTTTTTAGCCCTGCGTGTGGGCAGTTGAGGGCCTTTGTGCCCAATGCCATCGAACATCCACTGCGTTGCGGACCAGGACACAACGATGAGGCCGATGACCCAGAACCAGTTATAGAGCTGGTGGTTGCCGTCGCCGGAAAAGCTCAAGCTGATAAATAACGCTACGCCAGAGGTAAACTTCAGCAGCCACAGCGGCGGGCGGAAGGTGCCCATGAGCGTGAAGATGGAGGCGTAGTACCACGGCAGGGTCACCGAGTTGAAGACGAAGGCAACCTGGTAGGCCGCCGCGGTTCCCATAATGGCATCGCGGACAGTATGTCGGCTTAGCCACCACACGATGACTAAGCCGATGAGCATGCATACCATCGCGATCGTGCGCAGGACGCCCAAGATGGCGTTATAGGAGGCGTCCGGATCAAAAATGTGGACCGCGGGAACGATGATGTCTGCGGCCAATGTTGGGCCTGCCAAGGGGTTAATCACCTTGGAGTTGCCGCTGACCTGGGAAAGCCACCCCCATGAGGTGCCGGAGCCCCAAGTAATAAGCGCTACCGTGGCGATGATTTCCACGGCCGCGATGACCCCTGAGCAGAAGAAGGCTACCGCCGTGCGCACCACGGTAGAACCCTTAGGCGCGTAGCGGTGCACCATGAGCCAGACGATGAAGGGGGCAGCGAAGATCGCGGTAGCCTTCATTGCCACCGCCGTACCGACTAACAGCAACGCTGCGTGGAAGCGCTGGTGCAGCGCGGCCAATAGCCCTAAGGACACGAGGCCAACCATGAGGGATTCATTGTGCATGCCACCGATAAGGTGCAAGATGATGACCGGGTTGGCAACGCCAATCCACAGCGCGACCGCCGGATCCGCGCCGAGCTTTCGGGCGATGCGCGGCACCGTCCACGCAATGAGGACAAAGCCTGATAGTGAAAGCAGCTTATAGATGATGATCCCGGCGGTGACGTTATCGCCCACGACGGTGGTGACGATTTTGCCAATCCACAGGTGCAGTGGCCCGTACGGGGTGGTGGTATTGCGCCAATCTTGCGAGACCTCCAGCAGGAAGGGCCCGGGGTTGATGGCGGCGCCCTCGGTATATGGGTCGAACCCGTCGCGCACCATGGCGCCCTGCATGAGGTAGGAATACACGTCCCTGGAAGCCATGGGACCGGCGAAAAGAAGCGGGGTGACCCATGCGATAAGGATGCGCTGTAACTCGCGTACCCCTCCCTCCGGGCGCGGGTGCTTAAGCTGCCGGCGAATAATCATGCGCCCGGCAAGCACCCAGGCGGCGGCGAGGAGGAAAATGCCCACCCAATACAGCACCAACCCGAGGTTGCGCCCGTGACCATACGATAAGAAGCCGATATTGAGCGCTTCGAGCACGCCGCCGCGATTGCGGGTCGAGCCGCCAGAAAAAGACGAAAAAAGAAGTATGCACGAGGCCACGAGGCCCAGCGGGAGCGCGCGGGGGACTGGCAAGGAGTAGGTTTTGGCCACAGTGATACCTACTTTTGTCGCGTCGTCGCCTGAATGGCTAGGTGCTCTAGTGTTTCCGTAATCTGCGGATCCACATGTGCCGCACGCAGATGAGCCAACCCGGATTCCGTCAACGCGGTAATGCGGCGCTCAATCTCATCGGGGGCGCCGGAATCCGCAATGATTTGGGATAGGCGCAGCAAGTCCTGCGGATCGGAGGTGCGGCCGATGAATTTCCGCAGGGTAGCGGCGGCGCTGGGATCGCGTTCATCGGCGCGCTGTAGCGCTAGGGCGAGAAGCTCCGTGCGCTTGCCTTCCCGTAGATCGTCCCCAGCGGGCTTGCCGGTGATCGCAGGATCCCCAAAAACTCCCAGTTGGTCATCGCGCAGCTGATAAGCAATGCCGATATCGTGCCCATAGCCGCGGAAAGCCGAGATTAACTCTTCGCTCGCGCCCGCGATGGCAGCGCCCAAATGCAGGGGCCGCTCGATGGTATAGGCGGCGGTTTTATAGCGATTGACGGAATTGCTCAGCGCCACGGATTCGGAACCGGCTGCCTCGAGGGAAATATCGAGCAACTGGCCGCCCAAAACCTCGGTGCGCATTCCACGCCAAGGCTCGCGTGCACGTTGCAACGCCTGCGGGCTAAGCCCGGAATCCTGAAACATATCCTCGGCATAGACCAGCGCAAAATCACCCACCAAGATGGCGACCGACGTGCCAAAGAATTCCGGGTCCCCTAAGAAATCAGATTCCCGGTGGAGGCGCTCTGCTTCCCGATGCACCGTTGGTTTCCCACGCCGGGTATTCGACGCGTCAATGATGTCATCGTGGATAAGTGCGCAGGCCTGGATAAACTCCAGCGAGGACGCCGCGCGCAGCATGGCCTCAGGGGATTCCGAGCCGCGGCCTGCGGCGAGGTAACCCGCCCACGCATACATGGGGCGCACCCTTTTTCCGCCATCGAGGACGAATGATTCCAAGAAGCTCATGGCGGTACTGACCGGGGCGCCGATCTCTGCCACGTGATCCCGGCGCTGATCCAAGAAGATGGCCAGTTTTTCGCGCACCGCGCCGGGGATATCCGCAAGCTCAGGAATATTCGTCATAGTCACACCTCCACACGATACCGCCTAGAGCCGAGAAGAAATAACGCAGGTTTATAGCGGCAGGCTCACTCCCAAAATGGCGAAGGGCCGGGGATCCGCGGGGTAGCGATGGTGACGCACGACATCAAAGAAGCCCACAGACCGGTAGAGGCGAAACGCCCCGTTGGCTTCCTGTGGCGCCTCCGGCGTTGATAATAAAGCATATTGGGCAGGGATATTCCACAGCAGCCCTTCTAGTAGCTGCCTGCCTAAACCGTGTCCTTGAAAGGCCGGTAGCACGTGTACTTCGGCCACTTCAAAGTAATTGCGCAGCATGCGCCATTCGGACTCCGTTGGGCCGCCATTGCGGCGCAGGGCTCGGCGCAGCTCGGAATCCCACCAGCTATCCGGTGATCCCAAAAATCCATATGCCACGCCCACGACGCCGTTGTCATGCGTGGCGATAAGCGCTGTAAACCCAGGGCGCATGGAATCCGCCCGCCAATGGTCAACACTGCGCGAAAACGTGACCGGGTCATATCCCATGGCCTCGATGTAAATCTCCACGAGCTGAGGAGACAACATTGAGAACTCTTGCGGGGTTAAGCGGCGGATTTCGAAACTCACGGTATCTATCTCACCAGATACGTGCGGCTACCGGCGGACGAGGGTGGGGTGGGGTTATTCCATCGAACATTAAAAACTATCGAACAATGTTCGATATGCAGGGAGATATGGCTGGTAAAACTCTTGAGTAATTCGAACATGTGACCTAGAATAGAAACTAGATGTCCAGTCGGCTGCTTAAAGTCAACGGCAGTCGAACACGGTTAGTTATTGGCGCACTACAGGAGAAAAACAATGGCACAGATTATTTCGGCAACGCAGTCCCGCACTACCGGTCGCTTCACTGGCAAGCAGGGTGCGAAGCGGGCGCACTTTTTATTTCAAGCCCGCGAGCTTTTAGATCAGGCGAGAAGCTACGCGGCGGAGGGTCGCTTTGATCAGGCGTTAGAGGTGGCCTATCAGTCTGCATTGCGTACGGCTGGCGCGCGGGTAGCGGTATCGGTGGTCTCTCGTCGCCGGCGCCTGCCAACGAGCGCGTGGGATCGCTTGGCTCTAATCGGGGCCGAAGAAAAGCAGTGGGCGGAGGCTTTCAAGTCCTATTCTCGCACTCGCGCCCGGGTTGCATCTGGCCTGGATGCAACTCCGGATGAGGAGTATGTCTACGGATTAATGCAGCAGGCAGCGCAGTTTTTAGATGAGAGTGAAGCCGAGACGATTCTGGGCTCTTTTGCGGCATAACCGCGGCATAATCACTGCTGAGAGGAATAACTACCTTTTGGGGAACATACTGGTTACTCTGGACGTTAGTATTGGTAGAAGATATATCGGCCGAAGCCCAGTCCCTAGTTGGAGGAAAAGTGTCTCTTTCTGAACAGGAGCAACGCACGCTCCGTGAAATAGAGGAATCGTTATTAGCGGACGATCCTAAATTTGGCGCTTCTGTGTCTGAATCTACCTCGATCGGCGGTTCCGGCGGCGCTTTTACCCTGCGTGGGGTTGCGCTCATCGTGGTTGGTCTGTGCATGCTCGTCGGCGGCGTGGCCTTGGCGCAGCAAAACTTGTGGTTTATTGCGCTGTCCATCGCCGGATTCCTTGTCATGTTTGCCTCTGGTGTGTGGATGCTTCGTGGCGACCAGCCCGCTAGCACAGGAAAGAAAAAGTCCACTAATGGGCGGGCAAAGAAGGCAGCGTCATCCCGTAGTAATGGAGTAGGCAGCAAGCTGGAAGAAAACTTCCGTCGGCGCTTTGAGGAGAGCTAACCGCGAACTTTTCATTTCCCCAGTCACCATAAAGGGTGGCTGGGGATTTTTTATGGCTCACCAAAATTTCCCACTTTGCCCCACCTTCTTACCAAAACTGCGGTGCGGTGGGAGATTGTGGGGGCTGGAGGGGGAAATACCTGGGCTCTATGCAGGCAATGCGCTGTAAGTGGCGTATGGGGTGAAGTAATTTTGATGTTGTAGGTGGGATTAAAGGGGTGGATCTCCGGGGTTGTCAAGGTGGGGCGCGGGAAATCTGCCCACCGTAAAAACACCCTTTTAACTGCACATACGGTTTGAGTTATTAAGAATATAGCGATTTAAGTGGGGCATGTGGGGGAAAGTGGGGTAGAGTGGGGCGCAGCGGAGGAATGGGGTTGAAAAACTCTCTTCTGACGTGAGGGAATCCGGAGTTGTCGAGTGAGGAAGGTGGACGCCGGGATGTTTCTCGGAACCTACACTCCGAAACTTGATGACAAAGGGCGCTTAACGCTTCCTGCAAAATTTCGTGATGAACTCGCAGGTGGCCTGATGGTCACTAAGGGGCAAGACCATTCTTTGGCCGTGTACCCGCGCGAAGAGTTCGCCGAACGCGCACGGAAGGCTGCGGCGGTTTCTCGAACCAATCCGGAAGCACGCGCTTTCATTCGTAACTTGGCGGCAAGTGCGGACGAACAGCGGCCCGACGGGCATGGTCGCATCACCTTGTCCGCAGGTCACCGTGAGTACGCGGGCTTGTCCAAAGAGTGCGTGGTGGTTGGCTCGGTAGATTTCCTTGAAATTTGGGATGCAGCCGCGTGGGCTGAGTATCAATCGCAAACTGAAGATGCTTATTCGGCAGCAGATGCCGATGACGTACTTGCGGGCTTGCTGTAGAAGCCCGCATCTCGAGTGCGTGTAAGGACTCTGTCCGAGGCGGATGATTCTGGTGTACTTCCCCGATATCAGAAACCTGCCTCGGACAGGGCCCTATATGCACTCGTCGTGCTTTCCACGATAGGAAGTCCTGCACAGCGGAAATAAGAAAGGGGGACGCGGGGAGACATGGCTACAACTGACCTTAATTACGATGTGGCGGATAACCACGGCCATGTGCCGGTCATGCGCGAGCGCATGGCAGAGCTCCTGCGCCCCGGGGTAGAGGATGCGGGCTCGCAGGCTGTGCTTGTCGATGCCACCTTGGGCGCCGGCGGCCACAGCGAGTACTTCCTCCAGACCTTTCCGCAGGCGCGCGTTATCGGTGTGGATCGCGATGAGCAGGCATTGCGCAATGCTTCGGCCAGGCTAGAGCCCTTTGGCCCGCGTTTTTGCGCGGTTAATGCTCGCTTCGATGAGCTCGGCACCGCCATTGCCCAGGGTGAGGGCGATATCTTTGAAACTGCCCGCGCCCACGGTATTGCGGGAGCCCTCTTTGATTTGGGTGTTTCTTCCATGCAGCTGGATCAGGCAGAGCGCGGCTTTGCCTATAAGACGGATGCGCCGCTGGATATGCGGATGGATCCGAGCCATGGGCTTACCGCCGCTGACGTACTCAATACGTATTCGCACGGGGACTTGGCGCGGATTCTTAAGACCTATGGTGACGAGCGCTTCGCAGGCAAGATTGCCTCCGCCGTGCTCAAGGAGCGCGAGAAGGAACCTTTTAGCACCTCGGGCCGACTAGTTGAGCTTCTTTACTCGACCATTCCGGCGGCAACGCGCCGCACGGGTGGGCATCCCGCAAAGCGCACATTCCAAGCGCTGCGGGTAGAGGTAAACCGCGAGTTGGAGGCCATTGAAAATGTGCTTCCCGTTATTACAAATGCGCTTTCCATTGGGGCGCGCGCGGTCTTTATGAGCTACCAGTCCTTAGAAGACCGCCTCGTAAAAGCGGCATTCAAGGACCTTTCTACGTCCACCACGCCTGCCGGCTTGCCGATGGACCTGCCGGGTACCGCACCGGAATTCGCCACGGTTACCCGTGGGGCCGAAAAGGCATCTCAGGCGGAAGTAGAAGAAAATTCCCGCGCCGCGTCGGTGCGCGTGCGCGCCCTAGAACGGCTTGAAGGCACGCCAGAATTTTTACCCCCGGGAGGCAAGAAATGAGCACCATCCCACGCCGAAACCAGCACTTAACGGATAGCCGCGACAGAGAGGCCACTCGCAGCATGGGCGCCAGCCGAGACTTCACCACCGGAATCGATACGGGAGCGCCCACCGCAGTGCGCGAGCGCACCTCCACCAGGACCACTGGCAAAACGGTGCGCCGCGCGGCCCCCAGCCGTACCCGGGTGCCGCACCGCGGGCCGAACCGGCTTGGTTCGAAGCAGGTCGTCAGCTTCCGCGGCCGGCGGCTGCAACAGCAGACGAAGCAGAATAACGCTTTTGTCCGAGTTGCCGTCTTGGCCGTTACCTTGCTCATTGGCGGGGTAGTGCTGGCCATGTGGCTCTCGGGTTTGTCCACCTCGCAGACGTTTAAAATCCAGCAGCTGACGGTGCAGGAATCGCAGTTGGATAATCAGATTGAATCGCTGAATCGGGACGCCGAAAACTTGAGCTCCTCGGCTGATATTGCCCGCCGCGCGGATGAATTGGGCATGGCAGTGCCCAAGCAACCCGGCGTGACTGAGGTAGGCGGGGATGGAGAGATCATCGCCAAGCGCGAAGGCACCCCGGATACGGAAAAGCTTATCGATGTCAACGGTGAACCCATCCGCCCGGGCCAAGCCTCGAGCGATCCAAAGGATACGGAGGGGATGTCTGATTCTCTCAACGCCGTGCCGCGCGGACAGCAGCAACATGCCCGCGGCAACGATGCGGACGAGAACCGGGATGAGCACCGCGGCAGCGATGACGACGATAACCGCGATAACGCCAGCGATAGTCGCCCCAACCTTCCCGCCCGCGCGCCGTACACCAGCCAGGCCGATTAAACGGACAGAATAAGTGGTGAAATTCTCTGTGCTCGCGCGTGGTAGCGCGGGCACTGCCCATCTTGTAGGGCACAATCGATACACGCAAGAACCTGTGGCGGCGAAGGGAAGGTGACTGAGCACCGTGACTGCACCGAATAATGGTGGCAACCGTGGACACCGTCCGCGGCCGCGCCGCGCTGCTAGCTCTGTTGTGCCCCAAAAAGCGATCATGCGCCAGCGCCTGCGCATCATTTTGACCTGTGTTGTCGTCGCCACCGTCGCTTTGGGCGGCCGCCTTGCTTGGGTGCAATTGGTCTGGGGCCCAGACCTTGCGGCGAAGGCCGTTACCCAGCGCGAACGCGTCTACATCGACCCCGCCCGCAGGGGGGAGATCCTGGACCGGGATGGTCAGCGTTTGGCCTATACGATGAAGTCTCGTTCTTTGACTGTCTCTCCCACGCGCCTGCGCGATGAACTTAAAGAGCAGGCGAAGATGGAAGCCACGTCCGAGGGAAAACTCGAGGGCATGGATGAGAGCAAAAAAGATGAGTACCTCACCAAACAATTGGAGGAGAAGCTCAAGGAGATGGCTGAGGGTATCCCGAAGATGATTGAGGATTCGGGTGCCTCTGCCTCCAAGGTGGATGCGGACGATATTAAAAACAAGCTCAAAGCCGATACGCAGTACGAGGTTTTGGTCCGCAATGTGGATCCGGATGTTGCCGTAGAGATTTCCAATAAGTACCACGGTGTGGCAGCTGACCGGCAGGATATCCGCCAGTACCCGAATGGGGCGATTGCAGAAAACGTCGTGGGCAAGGTCTCGATGGATGGCCACGGTCAATTTGGCTTTGAGGCGGCCCGCGATACCGAGCTGACCGGCATCGATGGGCAGTCAACGGAGGATGTCTCCACCGATGGGCAGGTTATCCCCGGCACGCTGCGCGATGTCGTGGATGCCGTTGACGGCCGCGATGTCACTCTCACCCTCGATTTGGATCTGCAGACTTACGTCCAGCAAAAGCTGGAAAAGGCTAAGGCCAATTCGCAGGCGGAGGGTGCCGAGGCTGTAGTGCTTGATGCCGCGACGGGCCAAGTGCTCGCCATGGCTAATACCGATACGGTGGACCCGAATAAGAATATCGAAGACCAGCTCAAAGAGGGCAAAGACTTTGAGAACCGCAGCATCTCCCACCCCTATGAGCCGGGATCCGTTGCCAAGATAGTGACGGCGGCAGCCGCATTGCAGGAGGGTATCACTACTCCGGATGAGGTGCACCAGGTTCCGGGCTCCATCGACATGGCTGGCGTGACCGTCAACGATGCCTGGACTCACGGCACCGAGCCGTATACCACCACCGGCATCTTTGGTAAGTCCTCCAACGTGGGCACCTTGATGATCGCGGATAAGCTCGGGCCTGAGAAGTATGCGGAGTACCTGAAGAAGTTTGGCTTGGGCGCTAACACGGGCATTGAGCTGCCGAATGAATCCGCCGGCACGGTGCCAGACCAAGAGCAGTGGTCAGGCGGCACCTTTGCCAACTTGCCCATCGGCCAAGGTCAGGCGTGGACGACGCTGCAGATGGCTAGCGTGTACCAAGCGTTGGCCAATGGCGGCGAGCGCATCGAACCGCGCATCATCGACGAGATCAAAGACCCCGATGGCGAAACGGAAAAGCTGCCCGAGCCAAAGAAGACCCAGGTAGTAGACAAGGAAACCGCCAAAACTACGGTGGATATGTTCCGCGCCGTCTTCCAAGATGACGATGCCGGGGTGCAAAACGGTACGGCCGCTAATGCCCAATTGGATGGCTACCAGCTCTCCGGCAAGACCGGCACCGCGCAGAAGGTGGACCCGAATTCCGGGGCGTATTCTAATTCCGCGTACTGGATTACCTTCGCGGGCATTGCGCCTGCCGATGACCCACGTTTCGTCGTCGCAGTCATGCTCGATGAGCCCAAGTCCGGCGTGGAAGACAATGGTGGTGGCGGCCAGTCCGCGGCCCCAATCTTCCGGGATATTTCTTCCTGGCTGCTCAATCGCGACAATATTCCGACCTCGACACCAGCGCCGCGGATGACCCTGCGGGAACAATAGGAGCTTGAAATGTCTGTTTCCTTAGAAAAACTTGCGCAGCTTTCGCACGGACGCGTCATCGGTGATGGCACCGTTGAGGTCAGCGCGTGCGGATTGGATTCCACCAGCCTTCCCGAAGGCGCATTATTTGCCGCCCTTCCGGGCACGCGCGTGCACGGCGCGCAGTTCGTCGGGGATACCAAGGCGGGCGCGGTGCTTACCGATGCCCCCGGGCTCGACCACCTTCGCCAGGCTAACGAGACTCGGCCGATCATCGTGGTAGACGATATTCGCGCCGTCTTAGGCCCCATCGCGGCAGAAATCTATGGGCACCCCACTCGCGATCTCACGGTCTTGGGGATTACCGGCACGTCCGGCAAGACGACGACTAGTTACTTGTTGGAGGCTGGTCTCTTGCAGGCTGGCCACTCCGTAGGCCTTATCGGCACGACCGGCACTCGCATCAATCGCACGCCGGTGCCCACCTCCTTGACCACGCCGGAAGCCCCACGGCTGCAAGAGCTTTTCGCCCGCATGAAGGACGAGGGTGTTACCCACGTAGTCATGGAGGTTTCCTCCCACGCTTTGGAGCTCGGCCGCGTGCGCGGCACCAACTTTGCCGTGGCTGGGTTCAGCAACCTCAGCCAGGACCACCTGGATTTCCATCCCACGATGGAGGAGTACTTTTCGGCCAAGTCCCGGCTATTCCTAGGTGAGCAGGCCGCCGAGCGCGCGGTCATCTGCGTTGATGATGAGTGGGGTGAGCGCCTGCGGGGAATGGTAGAAGACGCGGATACCCCGAGTACGACGGTGGCAACGCGCGCAGGCGATGCCACGATCTCCGCCCAGCAGACGGCCACCGAGGCTACCGGTGCACAGGAGGTTGACCTCAAACTAGACGGCACCGATTTTTCCTTCCGGTTGCCATTGCCAGGTGAGTTCAATATCGCTAATGCCGCGCTTGCACTGGGAATGGCCACTGCCGTGGGCGAAGACCCGCAGGTCTTTTTGACCGGCGTGGAAAACGTCGCCGTTCCGGGGCGCATGGAAAGAATCGACCGCGGTCAGGACTTCGTGGCCGTAGTGGATTATGCCCACAAGCCCGCAGCCATTGCTGCAGTGCTCGATACCCTGCGCCTGCAATTGGAGGGCACCTCCGGGCGAGTGGGTGTCGTCGTCGGCGCCGGCGGTGACCGCGATAGCACCAAGCGCCCGATTATGGGAGAGGCTGCGGCCACCCGGGCGGATCTCACGGTGGTCACCGATGATAACCCGCGCACCGAAGACCCCGCCGCAATCCGCGCGGCGGTTATCCAGGGCGCCCGGGAGGCTGCGCCGGACGCCGATATCCGAGAGCAGGGCTCGCGCGCACGCGCCATTGATGAAGTCGTGGATTGGGCGCAGCCGGGCGATGCCATCATCGTCGTCGGCAAGGGCCACGAGGTAGGCCAGCTTGTGGGCGAGCGCACCCTGCACTTTGATGACCGAGAGGAAATGGCGCGCGCCATTGAGGAAAAGCTGGCGGGAACGGCGCATCGCGATACTCTTAGGGATACGAAGGAGTAGTAATGATTCCACTTTCTATTGGAGATATCGCCGCGATAACCGGCGGTAGCCTGGATAGCGTTGATGATCCCGATGAACGCGTGACCGGTTTCGTGGAGTTTGACTCGCGCAAGGTCACCAGCGGCAGCTTGTTCGTAGCCCTGCCGGGTGCCCGCGTCGATGGCCATGATTTTGCTGAAAAAGCCATAGAACAAGGAGCCGTGGCCGTGCTGGCCGCTCGGCCGGTGGGGGTACCGGCGGTCATCGTCAAGCCCCAAGGCCGCGTGACTGGTGATTCCGCGAATGCGGATATTTATGCCAATGATGAGGATGGATCAGCCGCGGCCGTGATCGGGGCATTATCCGATCTCGCACGCGAGGTGACCTCCCGCCTCGCCGCAGAGCAGGGCCTGGATATCGTCGGCGTTACCGGCTCCGCGGGCAAGACCTCTACCAAGGATTTGCTCGCTACGATCTTCCGCGCCGAGGGCGAAACCGTCGCCCCGCCCGGCTCTTTCAATAACGAGGTGGGCCTTCCCTATACCGCCCTGCGCTGCGATGAGCATACGCGTTTCCTCGTGGCGGAAATGTCTGCGCGCGGGATTGGCCATATTCGCCACTTGACCGAGATCACGGCCCCTACGGTGGGCGTGGTGCTCAACGTGGGCACTGCCCACCTGGGGGAGTTTGGTTCGCGCGAAAATATCGCTCAGGCCAAGGGCGAGCTCATTGAGGCCCTGCCCGCCGCAGCAGATGGCGGGGTAGCGGTGCTGAATGCGGACGATCCCTTCGTGGCTTCTATGGCACCGCGCACGCAGGCCAAGGTGGTATTTTATTCCGCCAATCGCCCGCAGGCCGCGGATGCGCAGTACTATGCCACAGACATTGAGCTTGACGATGTCGCCCGTCCGTCCTTTACCTTCCATGCCCCTGGCGTCGCGCCGATGGAGATTAAGCTGCAGGTCTTTGGAAAGCACCAGGTCTCCAACGCCCTGGCTGCGGCCGCAGCGGCCATCGAATCGGGCGTGGAACCCACGGTTGTCGCGCGTGCGCTCAGCGGACACCAGACGAGTTCGGCGCACCGTATGGACGTGCGCACCCGCCGCGATGGCGTCACCGTCATCGATGACTCCTATAATGCCAACCCGGATTCGATGCACGCGGCGATTGCCGCCTTGGCCTATACCTCCGCGGCCCGTCCCGATGCCCGCTCCATCGCGGTGCTCGGTGAGATGGGCGAGCTTGGAGGCGAAGCCGTCGAAGCCCACCGCATTCTTGGATCGGTGCTCTCGAAGTACCATGTGGATCACCTCGTCGCGGTAGGAGAAGGAGCCCATACCGTAGCCATGGCGGAGGCCGCGCACGCCCACGGCATCCAGACTGAACTTTGCCCCGATATTGAGGCCGCGACGGCGGCCGTGGACAATATCCTGCGGGTAGCCCCTGCTGGGGTGGAGGATTGGTTCGCGCGCATGGCCAAGGACGTCGTCCTCGTGAAATCCTCGAATGCCCAGCGCCTGTGGCGCGTGGCAGAACAGCTCAATCGCCGATAGTCCCTATCTCAAGGAGAAAGATCTCTAGCAATGACTCAGATCATTATCGCGGGCGTCGTTAGTTTCCTCGTCGCGATTTTTACCACCCCAGTTTTGGTTCGGTATTTTTCTGGCGTCGGAAAAGGCCAAGAAATCCGCGAAGACGGCCCGCAGCTCCACCTGCGTAAGCGGGGCACCCCGACGATGGGCGGACTGGCGATCCTGCTGGCCATCACCGTGGCCTACCTCATCGTGGGAATTTATGCCCGCGCGACAGGCAACGGTGGATTTAGCCCCTCGGGGTTATTGGTCTACTTCTTGACTATGGGACTCGGCGGACTGGGTTTTGCCGATGACTTCATCAAGCTGTTTAAAAAGCGCAACCTCGGCCTTAATAAAACAGCGAAGCTGGTAGGACAGCTGGCCATCGCGCTCATCTTCGGCATCCTCGCCCTACAATTCCCGGATGCCAATGGGCTGACCCCGGCCTCGACCAACCTGTCCTTCGTCCGCGATTTCGACACCTTCGATATCGCCGTCGGCGGCGCCGTTATTGGCACGATCATCTTCTTGGTCTTTTTGTACCTGCTCATCGCCGCGTGGTCGAATGCGGTCAACCTGACCGATGGCCTGGACGGCCTCGCCGCCGGTACCACTGCCATGGTGATGGGTGCCTATACGCTGATTAGCTTCTGGCAGTTCCGCAACTCGTGCTCGATTTCCCCGGCCGCCGGCTGCTACGAGGTCCGCGATCCTCTTGACCTCGCGGTTCTCGCGGCCGCGGGCCTAGGCGGTTGCCTCGGCTTCCTGTGGTGGAATGCCGCACCGGCGAAAATCTTCATGGGCGATACCGGTTCGCTCGCGCTCGGTGGCCTCGTCGCCGGCCTTTCTGTGACCACCCGCACCGAGCTGCTGATGATCATCATCGGCGCCATCTTCGTCATCGAGACGGTCTCCGTAGTCATCCAGATCGTGGTCTTCCGCACGACGGGCAAGCGCTTTTTCCGCATGGCGCCCATCCACCACCACTTTGAAAACGGCGGCTGGGCCGAAACCGCGGTTGTCACCCGTTTCTGGCTATTAAGCGCAATGGCCGCAATGGCGGGCATCTGCATCTTC
Organism: Corynebacterium sp. KPL2838; assembly: GCF_040225455.1. Classification (NCBI taxonomy): domain Bacteria; kingdom Bacillati; phylum Actinomycetota; class Actinomycetes; order Mycobacteriales; family Corynebacteriaceae; genus Corynebacterium; species Corynebacterium sp. KPL2838. The sequence continues at coordinate 77,384 of NZ_JBEHFT010000001.1, forward strand.
TACGGCGATTGGCTCTCTGCAGTCAGCTTTGGAAACCTGCAATAAAGTTTTGACACTAGATACTTAAGGATTGAGGCACTCATCATGGCTGAGCTACCACCTTTTCTGCGCGGGCGCGTCCTCGTCGCAGGAGCCGGCGTCTCTGGCCGTGGGTGCGTGGCGATGCTCGCGCGCCTAGGCGTAGATACCACCGTTGCCGATTCCAACGCAGCGGCCCTAGCAGCCTTGGCGGAAGAGTTCGGCGTGGCGACGGTATCAACCGACGCCCCGGCACCGGGCGAGTATGACCTGGTGGTGACCTCGCCGGGATGGCGGCCCGATTCCGCCCTCTTAGATTCCTTCCAGGCCGCAGGTGTGGAGGTCATCGGCGATGTCGAGCTGGCCTACCGTCTCGATCGCGCTGAGATCTTCGGCCCACCTCGCACCTGGCTCGTTGTTACCGGCACGAATGGCAAGACCACTACCACGGGAATGCTGACCCAGATTATGCAGGCCGATACCGCCCGCAGCGGGTTGCGTGCCCAAGCCGTGGGCAATATTGGGGTCTCGCTTTTTGATGCCCTGACCGCCACCCCGCGGGTAGACGTGCTGTGCGCCGAGCTTTCGTCCTTCCAATTGCACTGGTCCAGCGAGCTGCGCCCCGATGTCGGCGTGCTGCTCAACGTGGCCGAAGACCACTTGGATTGGCACGGGTCCTTCGATGCCTATGCCCGCGCCAAGGTCAAGGCGCTGCACGGCACCCGCGCCGTGGTGGGCAAGGACGATGCCGCGGCGGGCAGCTACGCCGAAGGAATCGACGGCGTGTACGGCTTTACCGCCGGCGAACCGGTTACCGGTGAGGTAGGGGTGAGCGCCGGGCGCCTGGTCTCCAAGCTGGACGGCGAGGACGCCATAGATCTCGCCTCTGCCGAGGGAATCGAGCCGGCGGGCCTTGCAGGTGTCCTCGACGCGGCGGCGGCCGCGAGTGTGGCGCGGTTGGCGGGTGCCAGCCCCGCCGCCATCAAGGAAGGCCTGGCCGCCTACGCGGTGGCTGGTCACCGCGGCGCCGTGGTACACGAGTACGGCGGGATTTCCTTTATCGATAATTCCAAGGCCACCAACCCGCATGCGGCCGATGCTGCCCTAGAGGGATTCGATTCTGTTGTCTGGGTCGCCGGCGGGCAGCTTAAGGGAGCGGATGTGGATGAGCTCATCGCTACTCACGCCGCGCGGTTGAAGGCGGCGGTGCTGGTGGGCATCGACAAGAGCATTATCGCTAAAGCGCTGGCCCGCCGCGCCCCGCAAACCCCGGTTGAGCTCATCGAGGCTACCGACCCGGAGGCGGCGATGAACGCTGCAGTGCGCGCCGCCGCGCAACACGCCGAGGCGGGCGATACCGTCCTCTTGGCACCGGCTGCGGCATCGTTGGATATGTATACCGGAATGGCCCAACGCGGCGACCTTTTCGCCGCAGCGGCGCGGGATATCGCCCGCGCGCATTAGACCTTTTTAAAAATTAGGAGACTTCATGACGGCCACCTCCCCGCAGCGCCCCCGGGCAAAGAGCCTGCGCGAGCGCATTAGTGATGTGCGCGAACAAGCCCGCCAACAAGCCGGGCTGGATTATCAGCTGCTGCGCCTGATTATCTTCTCGCTCATTGGCATTGGCGTGGTTATGGTCTTTTCCTCGTCCATGGCTACGTCGCTGACAGAAGATGGTGGCGTGTGGAACCAGGCGCTGCGGCAAACCGCCATGGTCATCATTGGTTTGGGCGCATTCTGGCTCGGCCTGAAGGTTTCCCCGCATACGCTGCGCAAATTCATCCCGTGGCTTTTGGCCCTTTCTATTTTGCTGTTGATCGCGGTGCTCATCCCGGGCGTCGGTACGGGCCGCGAGGAGGTCGGCTCCCAGTCGTGGATTTATATCGGCCCGATTTCCCTGCAGCCTTCCGAGCTGGCGCGCATCACGGTAGGAATGTTCGGCGCCTCGGTCTTGGCGGATAAGGAACACCATTCCCTCAAGCTCTCGGACCCGTTCATGATGTACTCGCTCATCGCGGGCTTGATGTTCCTGCTCATTGTGGGACAGGGTGACTTGGGCATGGCCTTGTCCTTTGCCCTCGTGGTGGTTTTCACGCTCTTTTTCGCTGGTGTTAACCGCCGCGTGCCCATCATCATCGGCATTCTCTGTGCGCTGGGCTTGGTCGCCGTCTTCCTCATCGGCGGCTTCCGCTCCCACCGTTTCCACACCTATTTCGATGCACTTTTTGGCAATATTTCCGATACCCAGGGCACGGGCTTTCAGTCTTACCAGGGCTTTCTTTCGCTTGCCGATGGCGGCTTCTGGGGCGTCGGCCTCGGCCAATCCCGCGCCAAGTGGTTCTACCTGCCTGAAGCCAAGAACGACTTCATCTTCGCCATCGTGGGCGAAGAGCTCGGCCTGTGGGGCGGCGCGCTGGTGATCTTCCTCTTCGCCGCCTTGGGCTATGTGGGGCTGCGCACCGCCACCCGCGCGCAGAACCAGTACCAATCCCTGCTGGCCGCGACGCTGACCATCGGCGTGGTGACCCAGGCGTTTATCAATATTGCCTACGTCGTTGGCTTGTTGCCGGTGACCGGTATTCAGCTGCCGATGATTTCCGCGGGTGGTACGGCGGCAATTATCACGATTGGCTCGATGGGCATTTTGTGCAACGTCGCGCGCCACGAACCGATGCAGATTTCTGCCATGCAGAACTTTGGGCGCCCACTGTTTGATCGCCTCTTTTTCATTGGTGAGCCGCAGCCGCCGACGGCGAGGAAGCCGAAAAAGCGGGGCCGGCATGCTCAGCCGCAGGAGCCCCGTCCGCGGGTGCGCGACGAGCGCTACGGCCGGCCGGTGACCGGAAGTGGGCGGAGGTATCCGCGCGCCGAGCACCGCCCGAGGCGGTAGGCGCTGGTAGCCTTTAGGCTATGAATTCCACGCCATTTTCCGTCGTCCTTGCAGGTGGCGGCACTGCAGGACATATTGAGCCCGCACTTGCCGTCGGTGAAGCTTTACGCGAGCGTTACGGCGCTCGGATTACCGCATTAGGGACCGAAAAGGGGCTGGAAAGCGATATTATTCCCGCCCGCGGCGTGGACCTGCGCCTGATTACCCCCGTGCCGATTCCCCGCAAGGTGAGCACCAACCTGGCCAAGCTGCCTGTCAAGCTCGCACGCTCTGTCCGCCAGGCGCGGAAGGTCTTAAAGGATGTGGAGGCCGATGTCGTATTCGGTACTGGCGGTTACGTCTCTGGGCCCGCCTATATAGCGGCGAAGACCTTAGGCATTCCCTTTTACGTCCTCGAGACCAATGCCCTGGCGGGCATGGCCAATAAGCTGGGCGTCAAGCTCGGCGGCATTGGGCTCAACGCCCACGCCAATTCCGGCATGGAGGGCGAAGTCATCGGCATCCCGGTGCGCCCGAGCCTGGCCGCGGCCGCCGCGGATAAGGACGGGAATACCGCCGCGGATGCCCGCACGAAGTGGGATTTGGCGCAGCTGCCCACCATCCTCATTACCGGGGGCTCCCAGGGCGCAGCCAGCATCAACGGAGCTGTGGCGGGCGCAGCGGAGGACCTCACCAAGGACTTCCAGCTCCTGCACGCCTATGGCAAGAAAAACGAACCGCCCAAGCCGCACCCGAACTACGCCGCTCTGCCGTATATCGATGATATGGCCGGCGCGCTGGCTGCAGCGGACCTTGTGGTGTGCCGCTCGGGCGCGATGACGGTGGCTGAGGTTACCGCCGTGGGCCTTCCCGCAATCTACGTCCCGCTGCCGCACGGCAACGGCGAGCAAGCGTTGAACTCGCGCGAAATGGTAGAAGCCGGCGCTGCGGTGCAGATTCCCGATGCCGAGTTGGATCCCGAGCGCCTTATCGAAGAGGTCCGCGCCATCCTTGATAACCCAGAGCGCCTAGAATCCATGACGCGGGCCGCAGACCAGTCCACAGCGGGGGATGCGGCGCATATCATCGCTGATCGCATCGCTACCCGCGTGCAGGACGCAGAACTGCAGGCAGGAAAGAAGGATAAGTAAATGACCGATCCCGCACAGTACGATCTCAGCCGCGTCCACCTCATTGGCATCGGCGGCTCTGGGATGTCGGGTCTGGCCCGCATCCTCGCCGCACGCGGCGCCGTCGTTACCGGTTCCGATGTGAAGGACTCCACCGCAGTGGAGGTATTGCGTTCCATGGGCGCCAAGGTAGCCATCGGCCACGCTGCGGAAAACCTCAAGCTTTCCGGCGAGCTGCCCACCACCGTCGTCACCTCCTTCGCGGCGATTCCGCAGGATAACCCAGAGCTCGTCGCCGCGCGTGAAAATAATATTCCGCTCATCCGCCGCTCGGACCTGCTTGCCGCGCTGATGGAGGGGCACAGCCAGGTGCTGCTGGCGGGCACGCACGGCAAGACCTCAACAACCTCGATGGCCGTGAGCGCCATGCAGCACGCGGGGTTGGATCCCTCCTTTGCCATCGGCGGTCAGCTCAATCGCGCCGGCACCAATGCACACGGTGGCACCGGCGAGGCCTTTGTTGCCGAGGCTGATGAGTCCGATGCCTCGCTCTTGCGCTATAGCCCCGATATCGCCGTCATTACCAACGCGGAGCCGGACCACCTTGACTATTTCCCCTCCGCGGACGCCTATTTCAAGGTTTTTGCGGACTTCGCGGACTTGGTCACCCCGGAAACCGGTTACCTCGTTGTGTGCGCAGAGGACGAGCACGCCGCCGAGATCGGTGAGCAGGCGCTTAACCGCGGCATTAACGTCATCGGCTATGGCGGCGCGGAGACGGCGCGCACCACCTCCGTGCCGCTTGCCGCAACGTTGACCGCGGAGGAGACCACCGCCGCCGGCATGGCGTGCACGGTGCAACTTTCCCTGCCCGGCGTGGAGGAATCCGTGAGCTACCAGCTGCAGATCCCCGGCCACCACATGGTGCTCAACTCCATGGCGGCGCTTATCGCCGGCGTGCTTTCGGGCGGCGAGCCCAGCACCATCGCGGAGGGACTCGCGGATTTCAGCGGCGTGCGCCGCCGCTTTGAGTACCGGGGCAGCGTGGACTGGCAGGGCGGTAGCGTCCGCGTCTTCGACGATTATGCCCACCATCCCACCGAGGTTGCCGCGGTGCTGCGGGCCGCGCGCGCTAAGGTCGCGGCCGAAGGCAATGGGGGTCGCGTCATCGCCTGTTTCCAACCGCACCTGTACTCGCGCACCATGGAATTCGACGCCGAGTTTGCGCAGGCGCTTGCGTTTGCCGATGCCGCCGTTGTACTCGATATCTACGGCGCCCGCGAGCAACCCGTGGAAGGCATTACCTCGCGCATTATTACCAATAAGATGCCGGAAGAGATGGAGGTTATCTTCGAGCCAGACTTTTCCGCCGCGGCCAAGGACGTGGTCTCCATCGCACAGCCGGGCGATATCATCTTGACCATTGGCGCCGGTTCTATCACCCTCGTGGCCGCGGAAATCCTCGATGAATTGCGGGCGCACTAGTGCGGGTGTCGAAGAAACTCATTTTCGGCATCGTCGGTGGCCTGCTCGCCCTCGTGCTGCTGGTGGCCATCGCGGTGTGGGCGCTGCCCATCTTTAAGGTGAAAAATTTTGAGGTAGAAGGCGTGCACCAACTCGATGCCGCCCAGGTGCAGGAGGCCGCAGGCGTGCCCGAGGGCGAAAATCTCTTGCGGGTGGACGCGCACGCGGCCGCCAGTGGAGTCGCCGGCTTGGACTGGGCGGATTCGGTGACGGTCTCGCGTGACCTGCCATCGACCTTGACTATCTCCGTGCAGGAACACAAGCCCGTCGCCTTCGTGAAGCGAGACGACACTACTTTCCTCATCGATGACAAGGGGGAGGAGTTTACCTCCGCAGAGCCTCCCGAAGGTGCGGTGGAACTTGCCGGGGACATCGACAGTGGATCCTCCGAGACCCAAGACGCGGTGGCTGCCATTGCCGCGCTGTCTGATGACGTGCGCCACCAAGTCGCCACCCTCGAAGTCACCGATTCCTATTCCTTGCAGTTCACTACTAAGGATGATCGCCGCATTTTCTGGGGTGCCAGCGATAAAAATAACGATGATAAGGCTCGCGCCTTCGCCACCGTGCTGAAGATGGAGGGCCAAGAATGGAATATCTCTAACCCTGAACTGGTCACTACCCGCGGATAGGGTAGATACCTCGGTGGAGGTTGAGATAGACCCGAAAAATTCCCTGCCGCGCCGCGCCCCCAGCGTATGCGCTGCAGGGTCTTTTATTTTCTCTCTCGGGTGGTGTCAATGGTGCGGAAGTGGCGGACAAAACCGCAGGCCAACAACCCTAAAGTGGTACTTGAGAGTCTCGACACGCGTAAAATGAGCATGAAAATTACAGGTGTGTCGTTAAAGATGGAGGGGAACGCGATTCACTCTGGTGAAGCGCATACAATCCTCGTTTAATGCACGTGCAGACTTAAAGTAGCGAAAGGTGAGACCTGCTCACATGATCTCTTCCAACAACAATCTCGCGGATATCAAGGTCGTCGGCGTCGGCGGCGGCGGCGTCAACGCCGTGAACCGCATGATCGAAGAAGGCCTGAAGGGCGTCCAATTCGTCGCCATCAACACTGACTCCCAGGCGCTGATTTTCTCCGATGCCGATACCAAGCTCGACATCGGCCGCGAAGCCACCCGCGGATTGGGCGCAGGCGCCAACCCTGAGGTGGGCAAGACCTCTGCGGAAGACCACAAGTCCGAAATCGAGGACGCCCTGCAGGGCTCCGATATGGTATTCGTTACCGCCGGCGAGGGCGGCGGCACCGGTACGGGCGCCGCTCCCGTTGTGGCTTCCATTGCGAAGAAGATGGGCGCGCTGACCGTGGGCGTTGTCACCCGCCCCTTCAAGTTCGAGGGCGCGCGCCGTACCCGCCAGGCTATGGCCGGCATCGAGGAGCTGCGCGAGGTCTGCGATACCCTCATTGTCATCCCTAATGACCGCCTGATGCAGCTCGGTGGGGAAGAGCTTTCCATCGTGGAAGCCTTCCGCGCGGCCGATGAGGTCCTCCACAATGGTGTCCAGGGTATTACCAACCTGATCACCATCCCGGGCATGATCAACGTCGACTTTGCTGACGTTCGCTCCGTCATGTCTGATGCCGGCTCCGCGCTGATGGGCATCGGCTCCGCACGGGGCGATAACCGCGCTATGACCGCCGCCGAGCAGGCCATCAACTCGCCGCTATTGGAATCCACGATGGAAGGCGCCAAGGGCGTGCTGCTGTCCATCGCCGGCGGCTCCGACCTGGGCCTGCACGAGGTCAACTCCGCAGCCTCCATGGTCGAAGAGCGCGCGGATGAAGACGTTAACCTCATCTTCGGCACCATCATTGATGACACCTTGGGCGATGAAATCCGCATCACCATCATCGCCACCGGTTTCGATGCAGAGGCTAATGCCGCTCAGGCAGCATCTTCACAGCGCGCTCCCGAGCAGCGCAAGCCCGGTTCGCTCTTTGATAACCGCGACCGCGAGTCCGGCAACTCGGCCACCCCGGCGCCTGCTCAGCCCGCGGCCGATGACTACGCACCGCGCCACTCCTATGAGCCACGCGCCGGCCAGGGTGGCGTGGAGGATCGCCGCGCTGATGAGCGCCGCGTAGACGATCGTCGCTACGACGACCGCCGCGTGGAAGAACGCCGCCCCGAGGAGCGCCGCAGCGAGTCTAGCGGCCTGTTCACCAACTCCGATCGTTTCCGCGAGGAGCGTCGCGAAGACTACCGCCTGTCCCGGCCAAGCCAGCGCCGCGATGATGATGGCGACGACGATCTCGATGTGCCGTCCTTCATGCGCTAAGCGCAAACCGCTACGCTGGTGTGCATGCCAGTAAACGAGGAACATCGCACCAGCCGCCCCGTCCGCATGGTTTTTACCAGCCGTGCAGGCGGGGCGTCTGCATATCCATATGAGTCTTTTAATCTTGGCGGCCACGTCGGCGACGATCCCACCAACGTGGCGGCTAACCGCGAGCGCCTTTTGCGCGTTACCGGGCTCGAAAACATTGTGTGGATGGAACAGCTCCATACAAATACGGTCACCGTCATCGATGGCCCGCAAGAGTCCCCAGTGCCAGCAACGGATGCGATTGTGACCACGCAACGCCGGCTTGGCCTTGGCGTCCTCGTCGCGGATTGCACGCCCGTGCTGCTTGTCGATGTCCCCGCCGGCGTCATCGCCGCTGTGCACGCTGGCCGGCTCGGTGCCCGCAACGGCATCGTGGTCAATACCGTGCGCGAGATGCAGAAACTTGGCGCTCAGCCGGAACGAATCCAGGTGGTCATGGGACCCGCCGCATCCGGGAAAAACTACGAGGTGCCGGAAGAAATGGCCAACGATGTCGAACGGCGCCTTCCCGGCTCGAAATGTAAGACCGCGACAGGGACGTGGGGCATCGACGTACGCGCTGGCCTTATCCGCCAATTGATGGGCCTGGGCATTACCAATATCGATTCTGATCCGCGCTGCACCATTGAGGACACGGATTTCTTTTCTTATCGCCGCGAAGGAACCACTGGCCGCCAGGCCGGTGTGATTTGGTTGGAGGCTAATCATGAGTAACCGGAAACAAGAATTGGCAGATAATCTCGCCGCAACAAAAGAACACATTAGAGCCATTGCCGCCGAGCATGACCGCCCAGCACCGCAGTTATTGGCCGTGACCAAGTTTCACCCCGCAGAGGATATCGCCCTTCTAGCGGAGCTTGGGGTAGAGGATGTAGCGGAAAACCGCGAGCAAGAAGCCCGGGCAAAGGCGCAGGAGCTAGACCAGCTGTGTTTTCACATGATTGGCCAGATTCAAACCAAGAAGGCCAACCACGTCGCGCGGTGGGCCACTAGCGTGCATTCGGTAGATTCGGTGAAACTGGCCAATGCGCTGGACCGTGGTGTGGGCCTCGCGCACGAGCGCGGCGAGCGAGATACTAACCTTCCGGTATTTATTCAGGTCTCCGCGGATGGCGATACCTCCCGCGGGGGAGTAATCCGCGAGGAATTGGATGAGGTGATTGAGGCCGTTGAGGCGGCGGAGCACCTAGAATTCGCAGGACTCATGGTGGTTCCTCCCCTCGATGCCGATGCGAGGGAGGTGTTTACTACAGTGCGCGCAGACGTGGATCGCCTCTCCGAACGCCTTGGTCGGCAGCTCAAACTATCGGCTGGGATGAGCGCGGATATGGATGCGGCGATTGCTGCGGGCACCGATATTGTGCGTGTCGGAACCAGCATCATGGGAAAGCGCCCAGTAGGTTAAAAATATCGCAAAAGCGCATTTCACAGCGTAAATCACATGAGTCACATCATTCACATTTACGCGCTTGAACTTGAACAAATTTAGGTCAGAGGGAGACCCAAAAATGTCATTCATTGATAGGACGAAGAATTTCTTCGGGCTTGGTCCGATGGATTTCGAAGAAGACGACGCCTACTACAACGACGAGCCGCGTTACGCGGGCAACGGAGCGGCCACTTCTGCGGCCTACGCCCCGCGCCGCGCCCCGCAGGCTTATGAGCCAACCCCGGCGCCGGCGCCCGTCGAGGAAAAGTTCGTCCCGACTATCGTGGCAATCTCCCTGACCTCGTTCAACGATGCCGCCAAGGTGGGTGAGCCCTTCCGCGATGGCGATGCAGTGGTTTTTGAACTTACCGATGCCGAGCGCGGCACCGCTAAGCGCTTCATCGACTTCGCAGCGGGTCTCTGCTTTGGCCTAGAAGGCCGCATGCTCAACCTGTCGAAGGGGATGGATACCCAGCGCAAGGTATTCGCCGTCGTGCCGAAGTCCGCCGATATCGCCAAACCTGAATTGGAGCGCGCCGCCGGCCTGCGCTAGGAGCGCGGCCCAAGCACAACGACGCACACCCAATAACCCCCGTACGGAGCGCAATGCGCACGTGCGGGGGACTATTCGATAGGCTGAGTAATCGTGACTGAAATTGGAATTATTCTCATCTTTTTGGTGAGGGTTTATACATGGGTACTGATTGCCCGAATTATTATCGAGATGATCCAATCCTTCTCGCGGCAATTCAACCCCCCGCGCTGGTTCATGATCATCGCTGAACCTCTCTTCGCCATCACGGATCCACCAGTCAAAGCGCTGCGTCGGGTTATTCCTCCGCTGCAGATGGGCGGAATCGCGCTGGATGTTTCCGTCCTAGTGCTGTTTTTCATCCTGTCGTTCCTGACGCTTTTCCTGCAGGTTATTTTCTTGTAGGACAGCCCCGCATCACCCCGTAACCTGTGGTAGACATTGAGAGTCAGCGTTACGTCCATTATTGTGGACTTTCGGTTACAATAAAATGCGATAACCCGTATCATGAACTACATATAACTTTGTGGGGAAGGTTTAAATAAACTGGAACCGCAGCTCCTAAGGCCCTGGAACCTCCGGGGTTGTATCAACTCGAAGGGGAAGACAAGTCATGCCACTGTCACCAGCTGATGTACACAACGTCGCGTTCAGCAAGCCGCCGATTGGCAAGCGTGGCTACAACGAGGATGAGGTAGATCAGTTCCTCGACCTCGTTGAGGATGCCCTTGCCCAATTGCAGGATGAAAATGAAGACCTGCAGGCGCAGGTGAGCGATCTTAGCTCCGGGGCCAAGGCCGGCGGAGCAGGGGCTGGTGCCGCAGCCGCCGCAAACTCTGGTGCAGATGAAGCAGCTCTGCGCAAGGAGATTGAGGCTAAGCTGCGTGCTGAGTATGAAACCAAGTTGGCAGATTCCAAGTCCGAGGTTTCTCGCGCTAAGGAAGAAACCAAAAAGGCCCAGGAGCAGGTCAAGGCCGCCCAGGCTGAGGCCGCAAAGGCAAAGGAAAGCGGTGCCGATGCCCCAGCAGCTGGTGCCACCGCTGCCGCTAATACCGCCGAGCTCAAGGCGGCTCGCGACGAAGCTGCGAAGGCTAAGAAGGAAGCCGAGGAGGCTCGTGCAGAGGCTAAGCAGGCTAAGAAGGAGCTGGAGTCTTCCCAGCGCGAGAACGAGAGCCTGAAGAAGTCCGCGTCTGCCGCTGGCTCCTCGAACTCGGCTGTCTCCAGCGCCGCAGCGGCCGCTGCCGGTGCTGGAGCAGCACAGGGTGCCGACGGCCTGGCTACCCCGGATACGCACATGCAGGCAGCCCGCGTGCTGGGCTTGGCCCAGGAGATGGCGGATCGCCTGACCTCTGAGGCTCGCGCCGAGTCTGAATCCATGCTGTCTGAGGCCCGCACGGCTGCAGAAAAGCAGCTTTCCGATGCCGACTCTCGTTCCAAGGCACAACTTGCCGAGGCGCAGAAGAAGTACGACGCTCAGGTGCAGGATGCAGAAGCCCGCTCCAAGAAGCTGGTTTCTGAGGCAGAGTCGAAGGCTCAGCAGACCGAGTCCGATGCTTCCTCCCGTGCCGAGGCCCAGATTCGCCAGGCAGAGGAGAAAGCCGCATCGCTGCAGGCCGATGCCGAGAAGAAGCACACCGAAGTGATGAACACGGTCAAGCAGCAGCAGACCGCTTTGGAGGCACGCATTTCCGAGCTGCGCACCTTCGAGCGCGAGTACCGCACCCGCTTGAAGACCCTCCTCGAGTCCCAGCTGGAAGAGCTCGAGACCCGCGGAACCGCCGCACCAAACGGCGATGCCGGAAAGAACTAAGAAGCTGGTTGGCAGTAACTAAACCAAATTAGTTACCCGTAGCGCCCACACCTCTAGGGGAGTGGGCGCTATTGTGGTTTTATCCCCGCTATGATTGTTCCCATCGCTTCTTTTTAACCCCTGAGAGGAACTGCCATGCTCGTTGCCGCCCTCGTCCTCGCCCTCGTGGCCTTCGTGGCTTTGGTGACGTATGTCTTAAATACCGCCGATTGGGCGTTGTACCTCGTCTTCATCGCAGCGGGTTCTGGCATCGTTTTGTTTATCATCGACTGGGCGCGCAAGTACCGAACGGATAATAATGCCCTTGAAGAAGACTTGTCCCATGGATGGAAGCAGAACTAAGGCTCTTCACCGCTCACATCTGTCTTGGTCCGCTCACTTTCGGTGCGGCTTGGTTAATTCGATCAAAGTGAGCGGCCAGAAAGAATCTCCACGCAGTTACGGCATGCCAAAGTAGGCGCACGCCGGCGCCTCAACTGGCTGGGACCCGAGCCTCAGTAGCAATCGTGTCACCCACAACTTCTGCGGTTTATTGGATGACGGTTTCCTCCGATCCGGCGTCGAATTCCCAAACGAATCCTCAAACGGATCCTCAGGCGGACTCCCAGGCGGATCCCCAGCCGGGAATGCGCCACGAGCTTTCAGATGCTCCTGCCTAATCCGGAGGTTCCCACCGGATGGTCCCATTCCTGCGGACCAGGTGTCCGCGCAGTGGCGGGGCATTGGGATCATCGTCGTTGACCCCGTTGTGGTAGGCGCAGGCTGTGGATAAGTTACCTATGTTGGTCAATCCACCGTGCAACCACGGTTCCAAATGATGAATCTGGCATTCGTCCGCGGGCCTATTGCATCGCGGCCACGGGCAGATGGGATTCTCTGCGGCGGCCATAAGGCGTTGTTTCGCATTGGCAAAGCGCTCCGTGCGGTACAGATTGACCGCTCCCTCAAAGGGGCTAATGAGGGTAATGAGCCCGCGTTCCTTGAGGGCGCGCTCTAGGTACTCGGCGCCAGTAAGAGTTGCCCCGTTGGTCATCTGCAGCTGGATTTCTTCGCCATCGCCATTGATGATGCGCACGTAGTCATCCAGGTTGACCAAGACATTGGTCATCACCGTGGTCTTTACGGCGGATCCGCCGCCGAAAAAGGTCTGTTCCACCGCCTCCAGCGGCTCTTTTCCGCTCTCTTTTAGCGCGGCATGAAGGTCTGCAATGAGCGAGGAGCGCGCATCGATGGCCAGGGTCCACGGCGCGTTCTTGCGGCGAATGATGCGCACCCCAGGCTTAACCGTCTTCTTTTTCGCAGGTAGCTTGGATTTTGCCAGCTTTTCTAGGTCCGCCGTGCTGGCATTGGTGGTGCAGAGCTGCTCGCGGAGAAGCCAGGCATCGAAAAGCGTGGGCATCTTGCGGGCATACTTTTCGATGATGGACAACGCCACAATGGAATGACCGTTGCGGCGGGCGCCTTCCATAGCTCTCCGGCGCCGGCCGGTGAATTTTGTGTTGCCGCAATAAGCCTCTTTGAGCAGGATAAGCTCCCGCGCCGTATGCTCCGGGGCGCCGTGTGCCCGCAGATCGTCCTCAGACAGGCCAGCGCACCCGGCGACGATATCCATCCCCGGGGCCATAGCTGCTAAGTAATTCTCGAGCGCGGTCATGCTTCATAATCTATGGCCGCGCGCAACCGCGTACAACAGGAAAATTTCTACCTGTGGATAACTTTTGTGCACAGCGTTCCTGTGACGCTATACTGGCGGGCACATGCGATGATCCGGCTATCACCGGGGGAGCAATTCAGAAGAACGGCCAGAAGGCTCAGTAGAACTGAACGGGTGGGACCGTTATCTCCTTCACCGAAACGAAGCGGAGCTTTTAGCTCAAGCAGGGTGGTACCGCGAGCCACTGGCCCGTCCCTGCACCAAGTTAAAGTGTGAAGGAAGATAATGGTGAAAAAGATTTACCCCAAGGTCGATATGACCGGCGGCTCGAGCCGTTTCCCGGATATGGAAGAAGAAGTCCAGAAGTACTGGAAGCAGGACGATACGTTCCAGGCCTCTTTGGAAAAGACCAAGGACTGCCCCGAATACATCTTTTATGATGGCCCTCCCTTTGCCAATGGCCTGCCGCACTACGGCCACCTGTTGACCGGTTACGTTAAGGACATCGTGCCGCGCTACCGCACGATGGCCGGAAATTACGTCCCCCGCGTCTTTGGCTGGGATACCCACGGCCTGCCAGCGGAGCTGGAGGCGGAAAAGCAGCTCGGGATCACCGATAAAGCCCAGATCGAGGACATGGGTCTAGATAAGTTCAACGAGTACTGCGCTAAGTCGGTGCTGGAATACACCGATGAGTGGGAAGATTACGTCAACCGCCAGGCTCGCTGGGTGGACTTTGACAATGGCTACAAGACCATGGATATCAACTTCATGGAATCGGTCATGTGGGCGTTCAAGGAGCTGTATGACAAGGGCCTGATCTACAAGGGCTTCCGCGTGCTGCCTTACTCCTGGGCGGAGCATACTTCTTTGTCCAACCAGGAAACGCGCTTGGATGATTCCTACAAGATGCGCCAGGATCCCACCTTGACGGTGACCTTCCCGGTCGCAGGTGCTCGCGAGGGCACCGCGGCGGAAAAGACGCTGGCGGAAAACCCCGCGCTTGCCGATGCCTCCTTCCTCGCCTGGACCACCACCCCCTGGACCCTGCCGTCCAACGAGGCGCTGGCGGTCCACCCGGAGGTCACTTACGCACTATTTAAGGCCACCGACGGAGAATTCGCCGGCCGCACGTTCATCATGGCCGAAAACCTGCTGGGCACCCTGGAAAAGGAACTGGGTGAGGCCGAGGTACTGGGTACCTTTACCGGCGCACAGCTCGAGGGCTTTAAGTACGAGCCAATCTTCGGCTTCTTCCCAGACCTGCGCAATGCCTACCAGGTGCTGTTGGCAGACTACGTCACCACCGAAGACGGTACGGGTGTTGTCCACCAGTCGCCCGCCTTTGGTGAAGACGATATGAATACCACCAACGAGTACGACATCGAGTTGGTGGTCCCAGTGAATGAGGACGGCAAGTTCACCTCCCAGGTTCCGCCATACGAGGGGCAGCTGGTCTTCGATGCGAATAAGTCCATCATCAAGGACTTGAAGGCCGCTGGGCGAGTGGTGCGCCACGTCACCATCGAGCACTCCTACCCACATTCTTGGCGCTCGGGCGAGCCGCTTATCTACATGGCGCTGCCCGCATGGTTTGTAAAGGTCACCGAATTCCGCGACCGCATGGTGGAGCTCAACCACGACGAGATCGAGTGGCTGCCGGAGCACATCCGCGATGGCCAATTTGGCAAGTGGCTGGAAGGCGCCCGCGACTGGAATATCTCGCGTACCCGCTACTGGGGTGCGCCCATCCCGGTGTGGATGTCCGATAATGACGAGTACCCGCGCATGGACGTCTACGGCTCTTTGGATGAGCTGGAGAGGGACTTCGGCAAGCGCCCGGAGTCGCTGCACCGCCCGCACATCGATGAGCTGACCCGCCCCAACCCGGACGATCCCACCGGTAAGTCCACCATGCGCCGCGTGCCGGACGTGCTGGACTGCTGGTTCGAGTCTGGCTCCATGCCGTTTGCGCAAAAGCACTACCCGTTTGAAAACAAGGAGTGGTTTGAAACCCACTCGCCGGCGGACTTCATCGTGGAGTACTCCGGGCAAACCCGCGGCTGGTTCTACCTGCTGCACGTGCTGTCCACCGCGCTCTTTGATCGCCCGGCGTTCAAGAAGGTCGTGGCCCACGGCATCGTCTTGGGCAATGACGGGCTTAAGATGTCCAAGTCCAAGGGTAACTACCCGGACGTCAACGAGGTCTTTGACCGAGACGGTTCCGATGCCATGCGCTGGTTCCTGATGTCCTCGCCCATCCTGCGCGGCGGCAACCTCATCGTCACCGAGCAGGGCATCCGCGAGGGCGTGCGCCAGGCGCTGCTTCCCATCTGGAATGCGTACACCTTCCTGCAGCTCTACGCCGAGCAGGAAGCTAAGTTCGATACGAGCTCCACGCACGTGCTTGACCGCTACATCCTGGCTAAGACCCACGATCTTGTGGCCAATGTCGATGCTGCGCTGGCGGGGACCGATATCGCTACTGCCACCGAAGAGGTTCGCCTTTTCGCCGATGTGCTGACCAACTGGTACGTCCGCCGCTCCCGCGACCGCTTCTGGGGCGGCGAGGACGCCAACCCAGAGGCCTTCAACACCCTCTACACCGTGCTGGAGACCACTACGCGCGTGGTTGCCCCGCTGTTGCCGCACGTCGCCGAGGTCATCTACCGCGGCCTGACCGGTGAGCGCTCTGTGCACTTGGCGGACTTCCCGAAGGCCGAGGACTACCCCGCGGATGCGGACCTGGTGTCTGCCATGGACGCCACTCGCGCGGTGGCATCGGCTGCATCTTCGGTGCGCAAGGCCAATAAGCTGCGCAACCGTCTGCCACTGCCAAAGCTCACCGTGGCCTTCGCGGGCTCGCAGAGCCTGGCGGACTTCGCGGACATCATCCGCGACGAGGTCAACGTCAAAGAGGTTGAGCTTACTGATGATGTCGATTCCGTCGGCACCTTCCAGGTGGTCTGCAACGCCAAGGTTGCCGGCCCGCGCTTGGGTAAGGATGTCCAGCGCGCCATCAAGAATCTCAAGGCGGGCAACTACGAGCGCCGCGGCGATGAGGTCGTGGTAGACGGTGACATCGTCTTGAGTCCTGAGGAATATACCGAGCGTTTGCAGGCTGCGAACCTAGACTCCACGGCCCGCATCGAGGGCTTGGATGGCCTCGTCGTTCTGGATACCGAGGTCACCGAAGAGCTCGAGGCAGAAGGCTGGGCCGCCGATGTCATCCGCGGCCTGCAGGATGCCCGCAAGAACTCCGGCTTCGACGTATCTGACCGCATCTCCGTGGTCCTTTGCGTTGCCGAAGATAAGAAGGAGTGGGCGCAGCGTCATGCTGACACCATCGCAGGCGAAGTGCTGGCTACGGAGTTCTCCGTGGTCACCGAGCCGCTTGCCGATGCCCACGATATCCTCACCGGAGTCACCGCCACCGTAGCCAAGAACTAAGAGCGCACAAAGCTTAAACGTTAAGCGGCCCTGCCTGATGCTATCTACAGCGTCCGGCCGGGCCGCTTTGCGCTTATCAATCAGTGCGTCCAATATGCGCAAGAATGAAAATAAAACAAGAGATGGGGCTGTGCACTTTGTTTTTAGGGGGCTGGAGAAGCTGAAGTAATCGTGGTCTTAGTTTAGCGAGGACGCCATTGCCAACCTTGACAGCATGCATGAAAGCCGTGTTCATTAAGTGATCTCGCACACTTTTTCGGTTTGCCACTTTTGAGTGAAAAATCAATATGGTTTACTAATCCTGCGTTTAAAAACGTAAATAACACGATAGAGGTCGTGTTATCCCGCTTTCTGCGGTGTCCGCCTCCCATGCTTTGCATTCTTTGAAAGTAAATCGTGGTGTGTATAGGACCCGTAGCTTGTTGTACCCCTTGGAGGGCTCGTATGAAACTCAATAAGCGTGTTCTCGCTTCTGCAGCTATCTCTGCATCTCTCATGGCTACCGCTGTTACTCCAGTCGCCTGGGCTGCTGGTGAGCATCTTAACTGCGTACAGAACTTTCGGGCCGGCGTTGATGCTGATATCAATGCCAACGTTGCGCAACATTTGCGGCGTAGCTGTAATTTGAGCGTGGACCAGATCGTTCGGCTGAATGTTGAAGATATGAAACAGGTCGTTAGGGAGTTTAAGAAGGACGGTGCTCCTCTTTATTCCGAAGAAGAGTTGAACCGTCTGTCGCCTTCTTTCGTCGTCGCTTTAGCAAAGGATATCGACGTTTCTTCCGGTGATACCGGCAAGGGGCCCGCTGATGGCGAGCAGCAGTCCGGGCCTCCTCTTTCGGTGAACGAAGTCAAAGCAGGGGACAGGGAAGTTACTGGCTCGGTGTATTTGCTCCCGGGTCAGCAGAAGACAATTCAGGCACATTTTCCAAGCCGGATCGTTTCGACTAAAGTGCTAAAATCTGACGAAAAGCCTGGTGAAGGGGGCAAAACCGCTGAAGGTAAAGTTGTCACCTTTAAATTCGGTGTTCCTGAAGAAATTCAATTAAACGCCGGAGATGAAATAATGGTTACTCGGTTCCTTGCTGCCGCAGAAGAGGCCACTAACAAGGACTTACCCGTTAAAGTTATTGTTAAGCCTGCAGAAAGTGGTAAGTCTCCGGGCGATGGTGTCCCTGGCTCTGGAGGGGGCAGTTCTAATTTTGGCAATATCTTTGGCGGAATTGGTGGCTTTGCTAGTTTGGCTGCTGTGATGGCAGGGGTTGCTAAAATTTTCAACCAGAACTCAAGTCTCGGTCGTCTCTTGCAGCCACTCCGTGACCTTTTGTCGCAGTTTAATATCAAGTTCTAATCCCGTCTGGATTAGCGGATATACGGATGCTCGATGCCCTGACTAATGCTTCAGGCATTAAATAAAACCGGAGCACCTCTTTGCGGGGTGCTCCGGTTTCTATTTGACGAATAGGGTCAGGAAAGCGGGTTTTGATTGTTTAATTTAAATCTCGTGCTACCTGAACGGCCTTATGTTTTGCAGCGATTATGCGACCCAAGCTGAGTTTGATCCTGCATGTGTCGTAGGAGTCGAAGTAAAAGGTGTCGGCCTCTGTTGAGTAGTGCCCATCTCCTGCGATTGTTTTGTTGCACTAAAGGCGTGGTCATAAAGTGATCTCGCACACTTTTCCGATTGGCCACTTTTGGATGAAAAACCAATATGGTTTACTAATCCTGCGTTTAAAAACGTAAATAGCACGATAAAGATCGTGTTATCCCGCTTTCTGCGGTGTTCGCCCCATGCTTTACCTTCTTTGAAAGCGTAACGAGGCATACAGGACCCGTAGTTCGAAGTACCCCTTGGAAGGTTCGTATGAAACTCAATAAGCGTGTTCTCGCTTCTGCAGCTATCTCTGCATCTCTCATGGCTACCGCTGTTACCCCAGTTGCTTGGGCTGCTGGTGAGCATCTTAACTGCGCACAGAACTTCCGAGCCGGCGTCGATTTTGATGCTCGCATCAATGCCAACGTTGCGGAGCATCTGCAGCGTAACTGCAAGTTGAGTGTGGGGCAGATCACTGAGCTAAGTGTTGGCGAAATGACACAGACAGCTAAGGAGCTCCTGGGGAAGGATAACACTCCTCTTTATTCTGAAGAAGAGTTGAAGCGTTTGTCACATTCTGAGGTTGTCAGGGAAGCGCGGATCAATGGCGCTTCCGACGATGATGGCAAAGGGCCTGCTGAAGGCGGACAGCAGTCTGAGGCTCCTCTAATGGTGAATGATGTGAAGGCAGGGGACAGGGAAATCACTGGCTCGGTGTTTTTGCTCCCAGGTCAACAGAAGAGAGTTCAAATTAATTTCCCAAGCTTCAGGTCTTTAACTACGGACGTAAAGCTTGAGGAAAACTCTGTTGAGGAGGGTGGAGCCTCTAACGGTAAAGCTGTGACCTTTAAATTCGATGTTCCTGAAGAGATTAACTTAAAGGCAGGTGAAACACTACTCTTTAGTTTGCTCTATGATTCCTTGGCTCCAGACGATAGCAAGAGCAAATCCATACCAGTAGTTGTTAAGCCTGCGGATGTGTCTGAGGAAGAGCGTCCAGATTCTGGGGACTCTGAAGGCGAATTCCCGTTTGCTGTTACCGCGGAAGTAAATGACATCAAGGCAGGAGACAAAAAGGTTACCGGTAAGGTTCGTTTGTACCCAGGCCAAGAGGTGGAAATTGAGGCTTCTTTCCCCAGCGGAAAGATTCAGACAACTGTCGTCAAGCTAGAGAAAAAGTCTGCACAGAAGGGCCAAGTTCCTGAAGGTGAGTTTGTCTCGTTCGAAATCGATGTACCTGCGGACGTCAAGCTAATGGCAGGTGACAAGGTAACTGTTTCCCTAGTTCCTCACGTCACGGATCCGAAAACCGGTGAAAGCAACAGCGTAGAGCTCCTCGTGAAGGCTGCTGATAAAGGCAGTGAGTCGCAACCCGAGCAGGCCCCTGGTAACGGTAATGGCAAGGGCAAAGAGGGAGGCCGCGGTTCCACAAAGCCGGCACAGCCATCGGTTCCGGGCGCTGAAGGTACCCCTGGTGCTGGAGAAGGTAGCTCAAAGTTCGGCAAGGTCTTTGAAGTAATTCCTGGTTTGGCTGCTTTGGTTGAAGGTGTTGCCAAGTTCTTCAACAAGAACTCGGGCCTCGCTCGCCTGTTGCAATCACTGCGTAACTTCTTTTCACTGTTCAAGTTCTAATCTTGTTTGAACCAGCAGATGAGCGGATTAGTGCGAGCTTGATGCTCGGACTTGGCTACTGGCAGTGACTAAACCGGAGCCCTCCATGAGGAGGTGCTCCGGTTTCTGCGTTTTCTGGCCGAATGTTGCGGGTCTTGGCTTAGCGCACTGGGCCGGGAAGGTGGGCGCGCCAGCCGTGAATCGCGTTGATGAGGCAGCACATGGCGAGTAGGGAGCCGATGAGGAATAGTGCAGTGAAGCCTATGTAGGGCGCGAGCGCGCTAAAGGCCATGGGGATAAAGAAGCCGGTATAGGACACGGAATAGAACACGGCGGTAAGGCCGGCGAGGTCATCTTTTCCGGCGATACGCTGGACCTCGGAAAGACCGGCGACAAGTGCTAGGCCGTAGCCAGCGCCCATGACGGCGGCGCTGGTGATGCCGAGCGGGAGGGAAAGCGTGCGCGCGGCGATGGCGCCGAAAATGGTGCCGACGGTAATGACGGCCATGGCAACGGCGGAGGCTCGGGCGGAGCGGTGGGTGTCAATGACCTTGCCAAACATTTGGATGCCAACCCCGCAGCCCAGCGTAATGACGGTCATGAGGCCGGAAAAGGCGATGGGGGCATCGCCGGCGGAATCGGAAAGCAGCTGCGGCAAGAGGGCATAGGCCGCACCCGCGCAGCCAAATACCCAGGGCGCGACGGGAAGGACGATGCGGGAAAAGCGGCGGTGCGCAGCGGATGGAATGTGCAGCATGTGCAGCATATCGCGGATGCTTAAATCCAAGAATGTGTCTTTGACCGTCTCGCCGCGGGGTGGACGGGTTTCGGGGGTTTTCAATAGCCAGACCGCGGTGATGACGGTGAGCAGGATGTGCAGGACATAGGCCAGGTGGGTGGGCCACGGGCCCCATTGGGCCAGTACCGAGGCCAAGGCGGCGCCAATGAGGAATCCGACGGTAAGGCACATTGATGCCCGGCGCGGTCCTGCGGCGGGGTCACCGCCGGAGCGGGTGATGAGCTCGGAAATCCAGGTGGAACCGACCGCCATGACGATGCCCAGGGCGAGGCCGCACAGTACGCGGCCGGCAGCAATGATGAGGGGTTCTTCGGGAGCGATGGATAGCAGGAACGACCCGGCCAGGGAGAGCGGTGCCGCGGGCAGCATCGTGGGCCGGCGGCCGATGTAGTCCGAGAGCGGCCCGGAGATGAGCAGTGCGGGCACGATACCGATGACGTAGGCCGCCAAAAGGCCATTGACGGTGACCTGTGAGAAGTGGGATTGCTCGCGGTACATCACGAGCAGGGGAGTAAATTCATTGCCGCCCCAGGCAACGGCGACCATGCTGCCGGCGACGGGTAACCAATCGCGATTGGCGGTGTCTTGACTCATAGTTGATCCTTCGAATCCTTCAGGTGCGAGCGGAGTGCGGAGAGGTAGTCCGGCAGGTTGGCGGTGAGGAGGGCATCGGCAAGCGTGCGGTGCTGATCGACGAACGCGCGGGCCCGTTCCACATTGCGCCCGATGGCGGTGGCGGTAAAGCGCTGCTGACGCTCGCGCAGCTGGTGGCCCACGTTGGCCAGCAAGCTATTGCCGGCGCTATCCATGATGATTTGGTGGAATTGGGCATCTAGGCGCGTGTATTCGCGGAGATCCCCGGCATCCAGTGCGGCGTCTTGGGCCGCGATGTTTTCTTGCAGGCGCTTGGCGATGCCCCCGCGTTCTTCCTCGCCCAGCTCGCAGATCTTTTCGGCACTGTGGGCATCGACAAGCAGGCGCGCCTCATAGACCTCCCGGATTTCTTGGGGGCTAATCGGCACGATCAGCGCGCCGCGCTTGGGATAAAGCTGCAAAAAGCCCTCGAGCTCCAGGCGCAGGAAAGCCTCGTGGGCTGGGGTGCGGCTGACTCCTACCTCAGCTGCGAGTGCGGCTTCTGACAGCATCTGCGAGGAATCGATGGTGCCGTCGATGATCCTTTCTTTGACCAATTCATAAACCCGCTCCGCGGCAGGTTGCATGCTTGTATCGCCCATGCATACATCTTGCATACAAGTTAGTTTAAGCGTCAACCTATTCCCAATTCTGGGGTTGGCGTGACCTAGACTGGAAGGCATGCAGCGTTGGGTCCTACACATCGATATGGATGCGTTTTTTGCCTCCGTCGAGCAATTGACCCGACCGACTTTGCAAGGCCGGCCGGTGCTCGTCGGTGGGGTCGGCGGCCGCGGGGTCGTCGCCGGGGCATCCTATGAGGCGCGCGAATACGGTGCGCACTCGGCGATGCCGATGTATCGCGCCCAGCAATTGGTGGGCCTGCGCGCGGTGGTGGTAAGCCCGCGCCGGGCGGTCTATTTGGCGGCCTCGCGCCGGGTATTTGAGATCATCTCCCAGCACGTGGAGGTGATCGAGCAGCTATCCATCGATGAAGCTTTTATGGAGCCAGAGGCATTGGTGGGTGCGACGGCGGACGAGGTGCAACAGTGGGCGGATGGCCTGCGCGCGCTCATCCGCGAGGAAACGGGCCTGCCGTGTTCCATCGGCGCGGGCTCCGGCAAGCAATTTGCCAAGATCGGCTCCGGTGAAGCCAAGCCCGATGGCACCTATGTCATCCCAGCGGAAAAGCAGCTGGAGATGCTGCATCCGCTCGCGGTGGGAAAGCTGTGGGGTGTGGGGCCGGTCACGGAGGCCAAGCTCAAAGGCATCGGGGTGGAGACCATCGGCGCGCTGGCCGCCATGACCCAAAAGGAGGTGGAAATCTCCATCGGCAGCGTCGTCGGCGTGCAGCTGTGGCAGCTCGCGCAAGGCATCGACGATAGGGAAGTGGCACCGCGCGCGATATCCAAACAGATTTCCACGGAGCACACCTATCCCAAGGACCTGCTCACGGTTGCCGATGTCGATGCGGCAATTACCCGCGCGGCCGAGGGCGCACACCGCCGCCTGCTCAAGGATGGCCGCGGGGTGCGCACGGTGACGGTAAAGCTGCGGATGGCAGACTTCCATATCGAATCGCGCTCGACCACCCTGGCCTATGCCACCGATGACCTGGAGGTATTGACCGCAGCCGCCTTCAAGCTGGCGCGCTACCCGGATGAACTGGGCCCCATCCGCTTGGTGGGGGTGAGCTATTCCGGGCTGGAAGCCGCGCGCCAAGACGTGTTATTTCCAGAGCTCGACCGGGAAATCGTGCGGCCCGTGCTGCCGGATACCGATTATGAAACGGGCGTGAGCGATGACTCCCCGCCAGCGGCGCCGACCACCGTGGTGGTCGAAGACGATGTGGAGGATCAGTGGCACGCCACCCAGGACGTCTACCACCCGGAATTTGGCCACGGTTGGATCCAAGGCACCGGGCACGGGGTGGTCAGCGTGCGTTTTGAAACACGTGCGACCGGACCTGGCCGCACGAAATCCTTTGCCGCCAGCGACCCCGATTTGGTGCCAGCCGATCCGCTCGATTCCTTAGACTGGCACGACTGGCTGGAAACCCAAGATTAGATAGCAACATAGCGCTTGGGGTCAGGGTTTTGCCGGAATACCTCGGCGGGGTCCGTGCCGGTGGCCAGCGCCGCGGCCAACAAGATGCGCGCCTGGCTGGGGCGGAAGGCCCACGCGTTGATCGCGCCCAGGCTATGCAGGTTCGCCCCGCCGCCGTCGCCGCCATAGGACAACGCGGTTTCCCCATACGGGGTGCGGGTGGAAATGACGACGGGGAGGCCGTCGCGGAGGGCATCGGCAACCGCGCGGCCCATGTCCCCACTCATATTGCCCGCGCCCATGGCCTCAATGATGAGGCCGGCGGCGGAAGCGCGGGCGGTATCGACAAGCACGCGCCCCGCACCCGGGTAGGCAGGGATGATTTCTACCGGGTGCGGCGCCAAGGGGCGCGGCCGTAGCCGCGGGGTGGTATCCGGCACGCGCAGGGACTCGAAAGCGCGCAGGTCAGAGGTGTGCTGCTTGCGGGCCCCGCGCGCCGGGATGGTCATGCCGCCAAAGCAGATGAAGACGCCGGGCCGCCCACTGAGGGCGAGCTCACGCGCATCGCGGAGATTGCGCGGGCCATCCGGGTGCGGGTGATCGTAGGAGCGCTGCGCGCCGGTGAGCACGATGGGCGTATTGCTTGCGCAAAAAATTTCTAGCGCCATCGCCGTCTCTTCCATCGAATCAGTGCCATGGGTAATGATGACGCCGTCAATGTCTGCGCGGGCGGTCTGCTCGTTGACCACCGCAATGAGCTCATCGAGGTCTGCGAGCGTAATAGAAGAGGAATCAAGCTGGCGAAATTCCACCACTTCGGCGTCAATATCGGCCGCGAGCTGCGCGCCGGTGACGGTGGGAACGAGGGAACCATCCTGCATCGTGGTGCAGGCAATCGTGCCGCCGGTGGCGATGAGGGCGAGATGAGTCATGCATTCCATAATAAAAGAAGACGCGCCGAGGCGGCAGGCGCGAACCAGAACAGCTGGGGCAAATGTAAACTGATGGGAGTTTATATCCCAGACGTGAGGAGTGAGAAGTGAAATTCCGCAAATTTGGTGCCGCGTGCCTCGCATTGAGCGCGGCGGCCGCCCTGTCCGCCTGCTCTTCTGATGACGAGCAAGAAGATACCACCAAGAACAGCGAATCCAGCGAATCCGCGTCCGCTGACGGCGATTCCGCGGCCCCCGCGCTGCCGTCCGCCGCTGACTTGAACGCCATCCTGGCAAAGGCCACGGACCCGGCGGCATCGCAGGAAGAAAAGACCGCCACGGTAGAAGGCGGCGAATCCGCCCCAGAGATCTTTGACACCATGGCGCGCTCCAAGGAAGAATCCGGCGCGGAATTTGCGGTCGTGGATCCCGTCCTGCCCGGCTATGACCCGCAATCCGTGCTGACCACGGTGAATTTCACCACCGCCGATGGCCAGGAGCAGACCGCGGACCAGGTGGAATTCATTTATCAGGATGGCACCTGGAAGCTGTCGAAGACTTGGGCCTGCACGCTGATTCAAAACACGGTGCCGCCTGAGCAGGTTCCGGAGATGTGTGCCGATACCGGTGCGGGCGCGCTGCCTGCCGATGAAGGCGACGCTGCCCCTGCCCAGGGCGATGCCCCCGCAGCCGGCGCAGAGCAGGCGCCTGCCGAGGCCCCCGTAGAGGCCCCCGCCGAGTAAATCCTGTTACTCAGAAAACGCCAGCTCCGTCAGGCTTGATTGCACGACGCGCAGGTCTGAATCGGCGGTGCCGTAGGTTA
This sequence comes from Corynebacterium sp. KPL2838, assembly GCF_040225455.1. Taxonomy (NCBI): domain Bacteria; kingdom Bacillati; phylum Actinomycetota; class Actinomycetes; order Mycobacteriales; family Corynebacteriaceae; genus Corynebacterium; species Corynebacterium sp. KPL2838. Next base: position 102,580 of record NZ_JBEHFT010000001.1, read on the forward strand.
CCTTCGTATCGAAGGACACGTCACCGCCCACAGGGAGCGGTTTGGTCAGATCCACCGTGACGTTGCCCGAGGAATTGGTGGAAGAATCCAGCACGTCGAGTTCCTTATCCTCCAACTCCGTGCCCGCGGCCTGACCTTCGAAGGATAAAGCGCCCAGGGTGGGGCGTTGTTCCACCTCGACGGATAGCGTGACGCGGTCACCATCGATGGACTTGACCGTATAGCGTGTCGTTTGCAAGAGCGTGGATTCCCCCGTGACGCGCGAATCCACCGTCCACGTCGCGCCGGTGCCCACCTCTTCCTCTGGGAAGACGATGGGCAGCGCGGTCAGCTTCATGATGGCCTGTTCGACGGTGCCGCGCGCCTCATCGCTCGCGTCCTGCGGGGCGGCCAAGCGCAGGGAATTCATCTGGCCATTATCTTGACCGCGCCAGCCGAATTGGAACCCAGACGCAGAAGATATATCAGTATCGCCGGAGTATTCCGGATCCCCTGCGGTGACAAACGCGTTGCGCGAGGCCGGCAATTGATCCTCGACGTCCTCGGTGGCTTTATCTACGGACGCCGAAAGCGGCAGGGTAGTGGTCTCCTTATCCACATCGGCGGCCTGGAAATCGGCGGCGGCGGATTTATTCAGCAAGTCCTGCGAAAATCCCTCCGTGGCGCGGTACGTTACCTCCTGCGAGGAGTCGATGTCGTGATATTCCAGCAGTTTCTTCTCACCAGTTCCGGCATCTTCGACGGTCAGGCGAGGGGCATCGATAGTCAGGCCGACCGGCTGCTCCACTGCAGGGCCGGGGGTCTCATAAGAACAGGCGCTTAGCGCTACGGCGACGGCGGAAAGGGCTGTAAAAACTTTGACTCGAAACACGCTTACCAAAATACCGGACGCTCCGGATTACAATGATGTGGGTGAGCCAAAAACGAAGGAGTAAGACAGGTCTTATCGCCGCGGTGGTCATCGCCGTGGCGGTTGTGGATCAAGCCGTAAAACAACTCATGCTTACCGTCCTGACGGAGGGCGAGCCGCATTATGTCATCGGGGACTGGTTCAGGTTTAACCTGCTCTTTAACCCCGGCGCGGCGTTTTCCATCGGTGGCGAGGGATCGACCTGGCTGTTTACCACCATTCAATTGGCGTTCGTCTTAGGCGTTGCCATCGTCGCCCCGCGCATCCACAATACGGGCCAAGCGCTGGGGCTGGCGCTCATTGCCGGTGGGGCATTGGGCAATTTTGCAGACCGCATCTTCCGCGACCCAGGCTTTTGGGTCGGTCACGTCGTGGACTATATCTCGGTCGGCTCGTTCGCGGTCTTTAATATCGCAGATGCGGCGATTACCTGCGGCGTCGTCATCTTCATCGGCGCCATGCTAATTGCGGAACGGAGGGCGGAAAATGAATAGGCAATTGCGCAGTTTCCCCATTCCAGAAGGCTTGGAGGGCATGCGTGCCGATGCCGCGCTTGCCAAGCTCCTCGGCCTCTCCCGCTCGGCTACTGCCCAGCTGTGCGCCGAGGGCGGGGTCACCGTGGATTCGCAGGAGCTGGGTAAATCCGAGCGCCTGGCATCCGGCCAGGTGGTCTCGGTGCTGCTTCCGGAGCCGGAAAAGCCCCTGCTGCCGCGCGAGGAGCTGGTGGAGGGCATGGACGTTTTATATAGCGATGCCGATATCATCTGCGTGCACAAACCCGTGGGCGTCGCTGCGCACCCGAGCGTGGGCTGGGATGGGCCGACGGTCATCGGCGGGCTGCGCGCGGCAGGGTACAACGTGGCCTCGCTTGGCCCCACCGAGCGGCAGGGCATCGTCCACCGCCTGGACGTGGGCACATCCGGGGTCATGGTGGTGGCTTCCTCAGGGCGCGCCTACTCGGCGCTCAAGCAGGCATTTAAGTCCCGCACCGTGAAAAAGACCTATCACGCGGTGGTCCAGGGCCTGCCCGATCCGATCGAAGGCACCATCGATGCTCCCATCGGCAGGCACCCGAAATCGGGCTGGAAATTCGCCGTGCTGGATGATGGCAAAGCCGCGGTAACCCACTACCGCCTCATCGAGGCCTTTCGCGAGGCCAGCCTCATCGAGGTGCACTTGGAAACCGGCCGCACCCACCAGATCCGCGTCCACATGTCCGCCACCGGGCATCCCTGCGTCGGCGATCCCATGTACGGCTCGAACCCGCAGCTTTCCGCCCGCCTGGGCCTGGAGCGCCAGTGGCTGCATGCGGTGCAGCTAGGCTTTACCCACCCCGGCACCGGGAAGTGGTTCGAGGCCCGCGCGCCCTACCCCGATGACCTGCAGCATGCCCTGGAGCGACTGCAGGGATGAGGAAGTTTTATTGGCGGCGCCGCCTAGCGGCACTGGTGCTGGTGCTGGTGGCGGGCGTGGTGGCTCTGGTGCTTTTTGGCACGCTGGGCACGCAGGCATCCACGCGTGTGCAAGGCGACCAGCTGGGCCCGGACGGGGAATCGCGCGCGGAGTATATTGAGCGCGTTAATTCCATGGACATCGATCCGGATGCCGCCACGTATGCACTGGTCACCTTCGATACCGAGCTGCCCCCTGTCGCCGTCGCCGCCGCGCTGACTGATATTCCGCGCATGGACGCCATCCTGATGGGCTCGACCGCGCCTATCGCGGTGCCGGAGCCTGTTGCCGGCGAGGACCGCGCCGCGGTGATTAACCGCACCTTCGACCGCATCGGTGCCTCCTACGGCCAGCGCCCCAGCGCCGTCAGCGCCGCCGTGGTGTGGGGGACGGGCGCCCAGCTTGCCGATGTCGCCTCCCTTCCCGCCGTCGCTGCCGTCGAGCCCGCGCCTGCCGATGCCGCCTGGGGTAGTTTCGCCGTGCGCCCACCCAGCTAAATTTGCCATCCTGAACGCTTCGCCGCGCGGGGTGCGGGGTGCAGGCTTAGCATCGGGGCATGGAACACATTCGGGCATATATTGCGGCTTTAAACTCGGCGATGGATATCCTCGCCGAGGCCGCTGATATGCCCGCCTCCGAGCTGACCGCCGCCGGCATGCCGGATGCCGCCGCCGCGTCGATAGCCCACCTCTCTCAGATCTATTTCGGGCCGACCAGTTTCACGCGCCGCCAGCGTCGGGCGGTCGAGGGAGCGCGGCGCAATGGGCATTCGCTGCCGACGTTGGAGGTCATCGAAAAGCACGCCCGCCGCGCGCCCACCCAAGCCCGCGCCTGGGCCCTGCGCGCGGAGCTTACCCAGGTATCCGCCGATACCCAGGCGATGGACAAGCTCGCCCGCAAGAAGGTGCGCGCGCTGCGCCCGCCGCGCGAGCCTAAACCAGGGGTGAGGCTGCGCCGCCGCGCCGCGGGCAAACCATGGACGCTAACGATTACAGGTAGCTCCAGCCTCGTCGCGGAGCTGCATAACCAAGCAGGCACGCTTGCCGATGTCGCCGCCCTCTTCCACTCCGGCGCCTCCACCTCCACCGTGCGCACCAACGTGGTAATCCCGCTGGATAAGTTGAGCGCCATCGCGCAGGGCGATAAAGACGTCACGGTCACCATGACCAACGGAGCGCAAATTAGCGGCGCCGAGCTGGCCCAGCGCGCAATGGCGGAGGAAGGCTTTATCACTCTTCTCCACCCCGTGGAGGGGCCGGTGAACCTGTACCGCATGCGGCGCGGGGCAACGTGGAAGCAATTTATGATGGCCGCCGCCGAAAACCCCGTCTGCCCGGCGCGCGGGTGCCACCGCCCAGCCGATGAGTGCCAAGTCCACCACATTTATAGCTGGGCCGGCGGCGGGTGGACCAATGCCAAGAACCTCACCGTCGCGTGCCCGCATCACAACGGCCGCAATGACGACGACCGCGCCGCCCGTCCCCGCAATGGCCGCTTCGAACGCGTGCACAGCGGCGTGCGGTGGATTAAACCCTGGCAGCCGCCACCGCCGGACCTCGTCGATACCGGGCCCAGTTAGCTCACAACGTTGAGCCGGGCCCGGCGACTTTCCTGCCCGCGAATTCCTAAGCGCCGAGCTCATCCACAGCGCATTTCTGCGTGCCGTTTTTCGCGCTGCGCACTCCTGTGTGCAACGCCCCGTTGCCGCGCGCTTTTGCGCACCCCTCTTCCACACCGCTAACTTTTGCGTGCCGTTTTCTCGCGCCGTGCACTACTGCGCGCGGCTCACGCACCGTTTTTCGCGCCGCGAATTTCTGCGCGCGGGTTTACCTGCGCCGCGCACTCTTGCGCGGCGCGTTGTGGCGAACGCGGATGAGATCTGCAATGTAGATGCTGACTGCCACGCCGATGATGCTGAAGCCAATCCACCGGTGTGTGGAGAAGTGTTCTTGGGTGACAAAGAGTGCCCACAGCATCTGCATGATGGGGGTGAGGTATTGGAGCATGCCGATCGTCGACAAGCGCAGCGTCTGCGCGCCCTGGGCAAAGCACAATAGCGGCAGCGCGGTAATAAGGCCGGCACTGATTAAGAGCAGCATGTGTGGCGTGCCTTCCGTGACGAAGGTGCCGTGGCCTGCCTGTTCAATCCACACGATATAGGCAATGGCAACGGGGGAGACCACCAAAGACTCTGCCGCGACCGAGACCGCCGCCGATACCCGCACCTGTTTCTTGATGAGGCCGTAAATGCCAAACGATGCCGCCAACAACAGCGAGATATACGGCGCCTGTCCGGTAAAGAAGGTCAGATACAGCACCGCGATTGCCGCCACGGCGACTGCGGTCGCCTGCCATGGGCGCAGCTGCTCCTTTAAGAAGATCATGCCGAGTGCCACCGATACCAGAGGATTGATGAAATATCCTAAAGCGGCATCGGCTACGTGATCGGTATTAATCGCCAGCACATAGGTCCCCCAATTGACCGTGATGAATACGCCCCCGGCGGCAAGCCAGCCCCACGTGCGCTTGTCCAAGCGCACCAATTCGCGCCAGCCGCCGCTGCAGATTAAAAACGCCGTGACGATAACCGCGGTCCACAACACGCGATGGGCGAGGATTTCCAGCGGTGTCGCCGGTAGCAGGAGCGGGAAGAACGCGGGGAAGAACCCCCACATGATGTATGCGGCGAGCGTGTAGATCATCCCCGCATAATATCGTCATCTTGACCGCCCCGCTAAGATGACCGCATGGCCAAAAATTCCTCCTTCGTCCACCTGCATAACCATACCGAGTTCTCCATGCTGGACGGCATGGCCAAGGTCGATATGTTGGCTGATGAGGTGGTCAAGCAAAACATGCCCGCCGTAGGCATGACAGACCACGGCAATATGTACGGATCCGATGCCTTTTATAAGCGCATGACCAGCGCCGGGGTGAAACCCATCATCGGCATCGAGGCCTACATGGCCCCGGAATCGCGCTTTAATAAAAAGCGCGTGCTGTGGGGGACCCCGGATCAAAAGCGCGATGATGTCTCCGCCTCGGGCGCGTATTTGCACCAGACGATGATCGCGGAAAACGCGACCGGTCTGCGCAACCTGTTCACGCTGTCCTCGCTCGCCTCCTACGAAGGACAGCTGGGCAAGTGGCCGCGCATGGATGCAGAGCTCATTGCTGAGCATGCCGATGGCATCATCGCCACCACCGGCTGTCCATCGGGCGATGTGCAGACCCGCCTGCGCCTCGGTCAATTCAACGAGGCCCTCGAGGCCGCGGCCATGTGGCAAGACATCTATGGCAAGGACAACTTCTTCTTGGAGTTGATGGACCATGGGTTGGACATCGAAAAGCGCACGCGCGATGGGCTGCTCGAAATCGGCCGCAAGCTGGACCTGCCGCCGCTGGTAACCAATGACTGCCACTACGTGCTGGAATCCCAGGCGCCGGCGCACGAGGCCATGCTGTGCGTGCAGACCGGTAAGACGTTCATGGACCCAGACCGCTTCAAGTTCGGCGGTACCGGCTACTACATCAAGTCCGCCGCGCAGATGCGCGATACCTGGGACGACCTGATTCCGGATGGCTGCGATAACACCCTGTGGATTGCCGAGCGCGTGCAGGACTACAGCGAAGTGTGGGAGGAACACACCCACGACCGCATGCCCATTGCCGATGTCCCCGAGGGCCACACGCCCACCTCCTGGCTGACCCACGAGGTGATGGAGGGGCTGCAGCGGCGGTTCCCCGGGCGCGAGGTGCCGGAGGACTACATTGAGCGCGCCAAGTACGAGATCTCCGTGATTGAGATGAAGGGCTACCCCTCCTACTTCCTCATCGTGGCGGAGCTAATTAAGTACGCGCGTTCTGTAGGCATCCGCGTGGGGCCCGGCCGTGGTTCTGCGGCGGGCGCGCTCGTGGCCTACGCGCTGACCATTACCAATATTGATCCGCTGGAACACGACCTGCTCTTCGAGCGCTTTTTGAACCCCGAGCGCCCGTCCGCCCCCGATATCGATATCGACTTCGACGATCGCCGCCGCGGCGAGATGATTACCTACGCCGCCGAGCGCTGGGGAGAGGATAAGGTAGCCCAGGTCATTACCTTCGGCACGGTGAAAACCAAGCAGGCCATTAAGGACTCCGCCAAGGTGCACTTTGGCCAGCCCGGCTTCCAGATGGCCGACCGCATCAATGGTGCGCTGCCGCCGGCGATTATGGCGAAGGATATCCCGCTGCGGGGCATTACCGACCCCGACCACGAGCGCTATTCCGAGGCCGCCGAGGTCCGCCAGATGGTGGAAACCGACCCGGATGTGAAAAAGATTTATGACACCGCGCGCGGTTTGGAAGGCGTCGTCCGCCAGGCCGGCGTGCACGCCTGTGCGGTGATTATGGCCTCCGTGCGGTTGATGGACCACATCCCGATGTGGAAGCGGCCTGCCGATGGCGCCTATATCACCGGCTGGGATTACCCCGCCTGCGAGGCCATTGGCCTGCTGAAGATGGACTTTTTGGGCCTGCGCAACCTCACCGTTATTGGCGATGCCATCGAAAACATTAAGCGCAACCGCGGCGAAGAAGTGCAGCTCGAGCAGCTGCATGCCGATGACCCCAAGGTCTCCAAGGTCTATGACCTGCTCTCGCGCGGGGATACCTTGGGCGTGTTCCAGCTGGACTCCGGCGGTATGCAGGAGCTGCTCAAGCGCATGAAGCCTACCGGCTTCAAGGATATCGTGGCCTCCTTGGCCCTGTACCGCCCCGGCCCGATGGGCGTGAATGCCCACTGGGATTACGCCGACCGCAAGAACGGGCGCAAGGAAATCACCCCGATTCACCCTGAGCTCGAGGAGCCGCTGAAGGAAATCCTGGATGAGACGTATGGTCTTATCGTCTACCAGGAGCAGATCATGCGTATCTCGCAGAAGGTAGCGAACTACACCGCCGGCGAGGCAGACGGCTTCCGTAAGGCGATGGGTAAGAAAAAGCCCGAGGTCCTGGCCCAGCAATACGATAAATTCTGGGGCGGCATGCAAGAAAATGGGTACTCCAAATCCGCCATGGATGCGCTGTGGGGGACCATCGAGCCCTTCGCGTCGTACGCGTTTAACAAGTCTCACGCCGCGGGCTACGGGTTGGTCTCGTTCTGGACGGCCTACCTCAAGGCCTATTACGCACCGGAATACATGGCAGCGCTGTTGACCTCTGTGGGCGATAAGAAGGATAAGTCCGCCATCTACCTGTCGGATTGCCGCCACTTGGGCATTAACGTTTTGCCGCCCTCGGTCAATGAATCCGAAGAGGACTTCCAGGCTGTGGGCGAGGATATTCGCTTCGGCATGGGCGCTATCCGCAATGTGGGCTCGGAAGTCGTCGAATCTATCATTGCTTCGCGCAAGGCAAAGGGGGCGTTTACGTCCTTTAGTGATTACCTTGACAAGATCGATTTGGCAGCGTGTTCCAAACGCGTGACCGAGGCGCTGATTAAGGCCGGTGCCTTTGATGATTTCCAGCAGCCGCGCAAGGGCCTCATGCTGATTCACGAGGACGCCGTCGATGCCGTGCAGACCACCAAGAAGGCGGCGGATAAGGGGCAATTCGACCTCTTTGCCGGCTTTGGCGGTGGCGACGATGCCTCCTCGGAGGGCGCCTTTGCCATTGATGTGCCGGACGATTCATGGGATCGCAAGCACGAGTTGGCGCTAGAACGAGAGATGCTGGGGCTCTACGTCTCTGGCCACCCACTCGACGGGTTCGAAGAGGCCCTGGCTGCACAGACCAATACGCCGTTGACCAAGATCCTCAACGATGAGGTGCACAATGGGCAGGAACTCATCATCGGCGGCATCATTTCCGGTGTGGACCGCCGCTTTTCTAAGCGCGATGGTTCCCCGTGGGCGATTGTCACGGTAGAAGACCACAACGGCGCGCAGGTAGAGATCTTGGTCTTTAACAAGGTCTACTCGCTGGCAGCGCCGCATATTGTGGAAGACAACATCATCTTGGCGCGCGTCAACGTGAAGGTGCGCGATGAGCGCCGGTCGCTGTTTTGTTCCGATATTCGCGTTCCCGAGCTGGGGCCAGGCGGTGGCACGAGCCTGCCACTGCGCCTGACCATGCGTACAGACCAGTGCACGATGGAAAATATCGCCCGACTCAAGCAGGTCTTGGTTAAAAATCACGGTGAGTCCGATGTCTACCTTGAGCTTGTCGAGGGCGACCAATCCACCACCATGGTCCTCGGTGAGCACCTCCGCGTGGAACGATCCGGCAACCTCATGGGAGACCTGAAGGCCACGATGGGCGCAGGTATTTTGGGATAGAAACTCCTCCTGCACCTTTTACATACACTGTTACCGCAGTCCAGGGAAAGCAATATCGCTGCACCTGCGGTGACAGCAGAAAACGCCCGCTTCTGTTTCAGAAGTTGGCGTGCCGTCCATGGGTCGGATTTGTGAAAGCGCACAAGTTCCCGCGCGGTCACCGCTGGCAATGTAGTACAAGAAGAGCAGGCAGGCGGTGGCTGGGGAGCTGATCGCGCGCCCCAAATGCCACCGCTTTAATACCGAAATCTACGGAAGTAGCTGACGGACCGGTTCTGGAAGCATCTTATAGAATTGATCGGCTACCTGCGGCATGAAGTGTAGAACACCGCTCAACATGGCGCCGAGGGCAATGACGCCAGCGATGATTCCAACGCCCTTCGCGATGCTGCTGGAGCCGTCTCCCGGCAGCCATGCCCCGGGGGCATCGTCAGGAACGTCGCCGTCTTCATCGGAGGCGTTGTCGCCTTCGTCCTCGGAGCCGCCTACGAGATCGGCGACAGAGAAGACCGTGGTGGTCCCGGACACCTCGTTGCCGGCGATAAGGAGGGCATCGTCGGTAGGAGAGTCTTCCTTGCTAACGAATGCTAGCCCCTCGGGGCCCAAGTCGCCGGCCAACCTGGTGGCGGCGACATTGTCCTCGTTATAGTCCACGGCGAAATCGCGGTTATTGCTATAGGTGACGAACTCGGCATGAGCGGGGTCGGTGACGTCATGGACAAAGATGCCGCCCACGCGCTCCATACCGATGAAGGCATAGGTTCGGTCACCAACTGTTCCAATCGTCAGAGCTTCCGGTTCGGGGCCTTTATTATTGGAGCGATCGTCAAAGTCGGGATCCTCATTATCGGCATTGAAGTTAAGTCCCTCGATGTCCTTGGTGATTTCCTCGAAGTCGGAGCCGGAATCGAAGACGACGTTGCCCTCGGCATCGTAAATGCTAAAGGAGCGGGACCCGTAGGAATACAGGCCATCGAAGCAGCCCTTTTCCTCGTTCCATCCAGAGGCATTACTCAACTTTAGGTTGCCGGCGTATTTCTTGTCCTCGATGCCTTCTGGCAGGTCGACAGAATCACAGATCTGGCCCTCTTCAACAAGATCTTTCAGCTTGACCTCATCGGTATAGCCGCCCCATTCGCGGGCATCGCCCTCATTAGCGGTGGCGAAGTAGGTCTCGCCGTTGGTCTGGAAGGCGCCAATCGAATCCGGCATGGACAGGCCATGCACAGGGATCGTACGCAGCTTTGCCGCCCCGTCCTTATTGGAGGGATCAATGGGGACATCTGAGTGGTCCGCGATGTGGGCGGGCAACACCTTGTCTAAGGTGGCGGAGGCAATATCGACCACTGCGATAGCGTTATTTTCTTGCAAGGTGACATACGCCTTGCCATCGGCGGAGGAAATATACTCAGGCTCAGAGTCAAGCGAAGGCTTGTTGTGGTGGTTTTCTGGGCCGAAGACGCGAATGGACGGGTCAAGTTCTGCATCTGCGCCATCGAAGGCGCGGAAGTCGGCGGTGCGAACATCCGCAGCGGAGGGGGCTTGGACGCCGTCTGGCAGGGAAATGACGGACACGGTTCCTTCTGGGTCTTTTGTGTATTCGGTACCGTCGGAGTTGAGCTCATCGGAGGGCTCACCCTCATTCGCGGTCAAGGCATAGGCGCCGTCTTTGGTGATGTGCACGTTATCTGGCAGCGCGCCGAGCGGCACGCGGCTAAGCTCTTCGGCGGAAGTAACATCGAAAATCAAGGCTTCGCCGTTTTCGGTCTTGTCTGCCTGCTGCACGGCGGCGACGGCGAGGCCATCGGGACGCACCGCCACGGAGTTGATCTCCTTATCGCCGCCGGCGGAGACCTCAGCAACCTTATTAGGATTGGTGGGGTCGGAGGCGTCCAGTATATCCACCTTGCCCGATTGCGCATTCACCGTGAGAATACGCTGGGAGGCGGCGTGGTAGGCCACGATTTCCGCTGCTGATTTGCCCATCACCCCGGCTTCATACGAGCCGATGGGGCGCAGCATTGTCGGCGGAGTGTTCTACAACATTATCGACGATATGCGCGTTGGCAGCAGGGGTGCAGCTGAGCACAAGGCAGGCGGCCATGCCGATGGAGGTGCGCTTAAACATAGAGAGAGTCCTTTCTTGTGGAGCACTCCATTGTCTCGATCCCACGTAACCGTTTCGCTAAACCGGAATGAAATATAGGTGAATCAGTCGAGCACTAGGTAGGGCGGGTAGACTCTGCAATCATGACTGAATCGACCATCCACGCATCCGATATCCAGCAGGCGCAGGCACGCATCAGCTCCGAAATCGCGCCGACGCCGTTGCAGTATTGCCCCCGGCTTTCTGCGGAAACGGGCTGTGAGGTCTATTTAAAGCGCGAAGATCTCCAGGACGTGCGCTCGTATAAGATTCGCGGTGCGCTCAATAGCATCTCCAGTCTGTCGCAGCAGGAGCGGGAGCGGGGCATCGTGACGGCATCGGCTGGCAACCATGCACAAGGCGTGGCCTATGCCTGCCGCACCATGGGGATTCCGGGCAAGATTTTCGTCCCAGAGCCCACACCCATGCAAAAGCGCGACCGCATCCACGTGCACGGCGGAGACCAGGTGGAACTCGTAGTCGTGGGTGCCAACTTTGACGAGGCCGCGGCCGCCGCGCATGCCGATGCCGCCGAGCGCCACGCCACCTTCATCGAGCCCTTCGATGCCCGCGATACCATCATCGGCCAAGGCACTGTCGCGGCGGAAGTCTTGGCGCAGCTTTCGGCAAAGGGCGCCTCGGTCGACACCATCGTCGTGCCCGTCGGCGGCGGCGGGCTGATTTCTGGCATCACCTCCTATATGGCGGATATGGCACCGCACGCCAAGGTGGTAGGAGTGGAGCCAGAAGGGGCGGCATCGCTAAGAGCAGCCTTCCGCAACGGCGGGCCGGTGGCACTAGACAGCGTGGATCCGTTTGTCGATGGCGCGGCAGTCAAGCGCCTGGGCTCGCTGCCGTATAAGATTTTGGAGGCCAACCAAGAGCGCCTGCACTGGGACACGGTCTCTGAGGGGGCGGTGTGCACGGACCTGCTCAACCTGTACCAAAATGAGGGGATTATCGCCGAGCCCGCGGGTGCACTGTCCGTGGCTGGGCTGCAGCGGGTGCCGCTGGAGCCGGGTTCGACGGTGGTCTGCGTGATTTCTGGGGGCAATAATGACGTGTTGCGCTACGCCGAAATCATGGAGCGCTCGCTGGTGCACCGCGGCCTGAAGCACTACTTCTTGGTCAATTTCCCGCAGGAACCGGGCCAGCTGCGCCACTTCTTGTCTGAAATCCTGGGGCCCAGCGATGACATCACGCTCTTCGAGTACCTCAAGCGCAATAACCGCGAGACCGGTGCCGCGCTGGTGGGCATTCAGCTTAGCCGCGCCGAAGACTTAGCAGGGCTGAAGGAGCGGATGGCCGAGTCCAAGATTTCGGTGCAGCACCTGCAGCCGAATACCCCCGAGTACGATTTCTTGGTTGCCTAATGCGCGATTCGTATCGGCGTCCCACCGGCCAGGTGGAGCACGAAATTGAGATCAAACGCTCGCGATTTATCACCTTGATCGGCCGGGTGACGAATGAGGAAGAAGCACGGGCGTTTATCGATGCCGCCCGACAGCGCTTTCCCGATGCCCGCCACCACTGCTCCGCATATGTCTACCACGTCGACGATGCGAACCCCGTGGAGCGTTCCTCCGATGATGGCGAGCCTTCCGGGACGGCCGGAAAGCCCATGTTGGATGTGGTAAAGGGCTCTGGAATGCTTGATATTTGTGCGGTGGTCGTGCGCTACTTCGGCGGTATCAAGCTGGGCGCGGGCGGCCTCGTGCATGCCTATGGCGGGGCGGTTAGCGAGGCCATGGAGAAGGTCAAATCGGTCGCCCGGGCGCGCCGGGAGCTTTATACGGTCGAATGCCCGCACGCCACGGCCGGGCGTCTCGAAGCGGATTTGCGCGGGCGCGGAATCGATATCACCGATACCGAATACGGTGCCGCCGTGATTTTTACCGTCGCCGTGCGCCCGGGTGGACTCGATGATCTCCAGGCGATGCTCGCCGCGCTTTCCCAAGGCGAAATAAGCGCGCGTGAAGCGGGGTCTGCCTGGGTTGAGGTAGGATCTGAATCATGACTATGCAGCAGCGACCGAATAACCCCATTGCGCAGCGCAAGCAGCAGGTGCGCAAGCATTCCCGCAACGCCGTTATTCCCGTTGCCGGTGGTATCGGCGCAGGAGTCGTTTTAGGTGTGCTTTCTACTAATTTGACCGCTTGGATGGTGTTGGGCCTTATCATCGCCGTGGTTGGCGGCGGATATAACTGGTTGAAGGTCCGCAAAATCGTCAACGAGAACCACAATAATTATTAATGCCTTCCCCGCAGCCAGGCGGCCGCCCTGTCCGTATTGATGCCTGGGTATGGGCGGTGCGCATGTTCAAAACCCGCTCCGCAGCGGCCACTGCGGTGCGCGCCGGGCACGTGAAGATCAATGGTGAAGCGGTAAAACCTGCGCAACAAGTCGTGCCAGGCGATAGGGTGCGCGTATGGCGCAACCACCACGAGCACGATTTGGAGGTGCTGGCTACCGTTGCCAAGCGCGTGGGCGCGCCGGTGGCGCGCACCTGCTATACCGATCACGCGCCGCCGCCACCGCCCAAGGAATTCCAGCCCGCGGTGCCGGTGCGCCCTCGCGGCGCGGGCCGACCGACGAAGAAGGAACGCCGCGATATGGAAAAATTCCGAGGCGGATTCCGCTAAGAGTTAGCGCGCAGCGCCTTCAATCGCGCGTTCAGGCGGCGTCGGCGTCCGGCGCGGTCGCCGGATTCAGCGGTGGCCTCGATGTGCTGCTTGCCAAACTTATTGAGCAGCAGATCATCGATAAGGCGCACTTGGCCGGGCCGAAAGCGATAACGCATGGTGTCGTGGACGTGGGCAATGGCGTCATCGTCAAGCAGCTGCTCGAGCTGGTCCAAGGACCGGATATCGTTTTCCTCCAAGATTTCCGCGAGGAAGCGGTAGTGCTCCGAGCGTGAAAGCGGGAAGCGATTGCCCAAAATGATGGCCAGGACGCCAGGCAGGGTTTCCGGGGTAAGCTCCACGTCCGTATCCGCCTCCGTGCGCGGGGCTTTGAGCGCGGCGATCTCATCGAATTGCTGATCAGCCAATTCGATGAGGCCGGCGGCCAGTGTAAATAGGCGGTCCACCTCCGGCGAGGGCGGGGTAGGGCCTTGCTTATAGCGGATATCGTGCTCGAATTCCGCCCATGCGTGCTGCAGAACGGTGCGAATTTGTACCTCAAAGGTCCAGCCCACGAAATCGGCGAGCTCCTCCATGGCCGCCGCGCTATCGTCCGTCACGGTGAGCACCAGGTGGTGGGAGCCGTACCCAAAGCCGCCGGAAATGCGGGTCTCGGCCGCCTTATCCACAGAGCGCACGACCTTGAAGGACTCGCCCAGCACGTCTAGCGCATTGGGAATGGTGGTGGAGTGGTACAAGGTGACGCGCACGCCCATGACATCGTGGATATCGTCCCACGGGGTGGGGTAGATGAAATCGCCGCCCTCGCCCCGCTTCTTGGCCTTGCGCTTGAGTGAGGACCACGCCTTGACGCGGGTGGATACCCGGTCAAAGATGATGCCGGCGTCATTGAGCAGATCCTCGATGGCGGTGCGAAAATCCTCCGCCGCCGTGGGGTGGCTGCGGGTCCAGGCATGGTACTGATTGCTCAGCCGCGACATCCTGCTTTCCGCCATGGTGCTCCTCTCATAATTCGCGGGGAAATCCGTTAGACCATACTAGCGGGCGCGAATGTAAAACGGTGCGATGGCGGGGAAGTTGTTCGGCGGCGGTGTGGGCGAGGTCGCGGGCATATTCATCGGGTAGGTGGGCGAAGACAAAAACCGTCGCGGAATCCGGCACCAGGTAGGTCAAAGAATGCGAACGCATGAGGCGACGCATGTGTTTATCCAGCACGGTGAAGGTTTCTGGGTGCGCTAACCACGAAGAAATCGGGGCGCCGTGGGAGCGGACTTGCAGGCCGCCATAGGGCGCTGCGGCAGGCAGGGCGCAGTGGGCAGGGCGAGTCCAAAAGCGCAGGCCCTGCGAGTCGAGCGCGGCGCGCTGCAGATTCAGCGAGGCACAGTTCCACGCCTGGCGGGTCGAGACATCCAAGTCCGCGAGGCCGCGGTGGCTGAGCCGGCGAAAAGTGCGCTGCCCGGGAAAGACCAGCGCCATCGATAGGCTGGGGGAGAGCTGGATGGTGGCGAGGGAGTCGCAAAACCCGTCATCGGAAAGCCGCTGGTGCTTAATCCACGACCGCGCGAATAGCGCCGGCAGCAAATTAGTGGTGGTGGGGCGGGGTGCGTCGAGCGTAAGGGTCATGGCGATTTCTCCAGGGTCGTGAGTATCCGCCCTTATTGGACTGGAGAAATGGCCGGGTGGTTCCCTGCGGGTTTAAAAAGGCGGCTCGGCGTCGAGCTCCAGCTCGGAAAAGAGCTGGGCGCCGGTCCACATGGTGATGTCCTGGCCCTTTTCTTGCAGCTCTTCGGCGCGCTTTTCCTTGGAAGTCTTCTTCGCCCATTCGCCGACGACGAGCAGCGTGGTCTTTTTGGTGACGTTTTTGCCCACTTGCCCACCGCGCTTGGCGATGCCCTGCCACAGCAGCCCCTTATCGTATGGCTCGAAATCGCCGGTCAGGGTGACGTGCTGGCCGTAGAGCGCGCCTTGGGGATCGGCGTCGGGGTTGGGATCCGGAATGGTATCCGGGGTGGCAACGGCCTGCCACGGCGCCCGGTTGGGCGAAGCGGGTTTCTTGCTACTTCCCGCGGACCGGGTGGAATCGCGGAAATCGGTGCCGGCGCCCAGATCGTCGCCGGAGGTGGGCGCAGTATGCGCGCGCAGGACCGGCAGGATGGCCGAGGATCCGAGGCGGCCGAGGCGAAACTCGCGGCTGGTAAAGAGATCGGTGATGCTTCCGGTATGCCCGAAGCGTTGGGCCAGCCTGGTGATGATGGTGCCGGCTGCGCGGGCGTCCTCGGTGGCATCGTGGTGGGTAAAAGAGGCACCGCCAAGGTGGTTCACCACGGTGGGAAGCTTGTGGTTGGCCACCGAAATAACACCTTGCTTGGAAGCATCCCGGGACAAAGCGAGCGAGCAGGCCAGCGGGACGGTGGGGACATCGGCCCCGGCTGCCAGCAACCCGGAGCGCAGCGCGGATGAGTCGAATTGGACATTGTGCGCGACGATGACATCGCTGCCGATGAAGTCAAAGAGCTCTGCGGCCGCAGTAGCAAAGGGCATTGCTCCTTCGACATCGGCGGCGGTAATCCCGTGGATGGAGATATTGATTTCGGCAAAGTGCTCCAAACCTGGGGGCGGGGTGCACAGCCACGACTGGGACGCGGTTTCTTGGCCATCGCGGTAACGCACGGCGCCGATCTGGCAGATGGATCCCCAATTATCATTGGCGGTTTCTACATCTACCGCAACGAAATCAAGCCCTGGGTTTTCTTCGCTAGCGGTTGGGGTTGTAGCTGCTGCGGGTTCGGGAGCGGCTGCTGCTTCCGCCGGTGCGTCGCCCTTTTGTGCCGCCTCAATGGCGCGCGCCACGCGGTGGGGATCCTGGTGCGGCGCGAAGGCAATGCTGCCGGCACTGCCTAGGGACAGCGAACCAAAACCGGTGGCGGTGGGTTCGTGGACGCGCAGGTCATCGATGGCATCGAGCGCGATTTCTGCGGTGGCAGGCGCGCCCAAGCTGCGGGAGAGCAGGCTGCGGTGAAGCACGATTTTTTCCGCAGTGACATCGATGAATACGCCATGCGCGGGATACGACACGAAAATGGCCTTTCTTCTGAGGTGACAATCTAAAGAGGGCTGCTGCACAGAGATCGTACTCGCTTGTGCTGATGGGAAATCCGCCGCGGGGGTGAAGAGTTTTAATCCGCCCCGCTGTGCTGCAAACCGGCATTGATAATCTGCACGCCATGCACCAAATCGGCGCGGTAGTCGGCCGCGGTGGTCCCGCCGGTGGTTTCTAGCAGTTGGCGCTGAGATTGCTCGAGCAGCGTGGCGCCTAGGACGAGGTGAACTGCAGAAAGGGCAGCGGCCTTGCGAGCAGTATCATCGAAATCAGGGCAGGTGGCGGAGCTAAACTGCGCGACGAGGTGATCCCATGCCGGGGAATCAGGCTGGGAGAGCCCAGCTATGGCAACCTCCGCTCCATCGCGGCGGGCCAGGAGCAATTCGCGCAGGTGCAGGCTAATCTCTTCCAGCGTGGAGCCGGCGACGGGGGCGATAGTATCTTCGGCAAGAGCGGCAATGAGCGCCTGCTTATTGGCGATGTGCCAATACAATGCGCCTGGAGCAACGCCGAGGGAGGAAGCGACGCGGCGCATGGTGACATCGGCAAGCCCATAAGTA
Source organism: Corynebacterium sp. KPL2838 (assembly GCF_040225455.1). NCBI lineage: Bacteria > Bacillati > Actinomycetota > Actinomycetes > Mycobacteriales > Corynebacteriaceae > Corynebacterium > Corynebacterium sp. KPL2838. Next base: position 119,710 of record NZ_JBEHFT010000001.1, read on the forward strand.
TTCAATAGGGTCGTGGCGGCCTCGATGATGCTCTCGCGATGTAGTTGCACAGTGGAAATTGTACGTGTTTCAGCGCGGCAAGGAATAGCTCACAGGTACTTTTAAGACTGCAATAATGTCTCTTGCAAACTTGCATTGTTAGGATTGCGGGGACAACAGAACCCGTCGTGAGGCGGCTTCGCATTCGAAAGATTGATTCAGGAGCTCTCCCTTGTCCTTTTTGACCCCTGCAAAGAAGTCCCTTTTCGCGGTCGCTATGGTTGCCCCGCTTGCCTTAGCTGCATGTAGCTCGGACGATGAGGACGATTCGACGAAGACCACGTCGTCTTCGCCTGCTACCACGTCCTCTGAGACCTCCGCGAAGGAATCGGCGAAAAAGTCTGAGGACAAAGACGCCGATAAGGACAAGAAGGAAGAAAAGGACAAGAAAAAGGCCGCCGAGGACCCTAAGGAGAAGGGTGAAGAAGGCGGCAATGCGGGCGCCAACGCAAACCCCATTGAGAATGGGGACGATCCCTTCGCCAACGCCCAGGACATCAAGCCCATTGAAGGTGGGCACGAAGCAAGCGATGGCGATAAGCAGGCCATTGAGCAGTTGGTGCGCGGACAGCATGAGATTGACAATGTCAAGGACTACTTTGGCTACATGCCAGCACATGCCTGCAAGGCCGTGCGCGAAGGCGAGTCCGGGGATTTTCAGCAGTACCTCAACTACGTCGATAGCCTGCCCAACCAGTCCTTTGCGGAATACGCAAACTCCATGCGCCAGCAAAGCCAGGGCAATGCCAAGATTAACGAGTTTGCCAACCAGCTAGAGGCCATCCCTACCTCCACCAAGCTGGAATCGATCAATGACGTTGTGGTCAATGGCGATGATGCCTCCGCTACCGTGAGCGTGTCGAACCCGGAAGGTACCGATACCTCCACCGTTCGTTTCCGCCGCGAGGACGGTAACTGGACCTTCTGTAACTAAATTGTCTTTCCGCCAAGCTCGCTTGCCCCGCACTCTCGGTTTCGGTGCGGGGCTCCTGGCGTGTTCTCTGTTCGTTTTCGGCATCTGTGGCGCGTTTTGGGGGTTTATGCGCCCTACGATGACCGGGCATGCTGTTGACGGTGGCGGCTACGCCATTGAAGCGGTGGGCAACGCACAATTTGTCGCGTTTATGACCTTTGCACTCGTCACGGGTTTCTTGGGGCTGTGCCTCGGACTGGCCGCATTTTCCCAGCGCCGCGGGCGCGGTCTCTCGATGATGCTGTGGGTAGGGCTATGCGCGCTTACCGGTGCGGCTTCCTTCTACGTCTTTGGTGGCATCACCGCAACGCACCCGCCGGAGAACCCAGGGGACGTCGTGGAATTTGCGCCGAATTTTTCGCCGGCCGTGGCCTGGGCGGTAGCCCCATTTTTGGCCATGTTTTCCTACTGGTGTACCGCGTTTATTAGCTCCGACGCGGACTGGGAAGCTACCGGCAATGAGTCCGCTCAAGAGGCCAGTGCGCAACGTGAAGTAGTTACGCCCACTTAACCGGGGAGCTGCCACAGAATTCTCGCGCGATGTCATCGATTGCGTGCAGGATCGCATCGAGGCTGTGGCTTAAAACCCGCAGCAGTTGGCCTTGGTTAAGGCCCGCCCCGGTCAGGGTCGGCACATCGACATGGATATGGAGGCCGTCGTCGGTGGAGCGGCAGTAGGCCGTGGCGCTGTGGTTCGCTCGGTTCCAGTCATTGCAGATCAAAAACAAACGGGTGAAATCGTCCTCATCCGCATTCAGATCCCACCGGCCTGTGATGATGAGGCTTGGCCCAGAGTCGAGGGTAAAGGTGCAAGCGATGGAATTGACTAGGGCAAATAGGCAGATTTCCCCATCGCTATGGAAGCGGTCGATGCCTATTTGTGGCAGAGCGGCGGCAAGGAGATCCAAAGTGAACGCGGGCTGTGTAGCGGCATCGTCTGGAGCGAGCACAAGTTCTGGTTCTTGGGCCAGGGTGGGAAACTCGCGCGTCGCCACGCTGATGAGTACCTCTGCGCCGGTGAGTGCGGCGGGCACAAAAGCGGCCAATTGATCGTGCGTTGGTGCAGTTCCAGTACTGAAGTGGCTCTGCCCACTCAGCACTAGCGAACCTGCCTCGTCATAGTCCAGCACGGCGGTGGGGTAGAGGCAATCGGCATTCCACGCGGTGATAAATCGGGACAGCGCGGCGGCCTCGCCCAAGTCAACCGCGCCGCGCAGAGTGGTGTGCAGATGGATAACCACATCGTCGGCCTGCGATACAAATACCAGAGTGGACCCCTCCTGCCCATGGGAAATGATGAGTTCCCCAGTAGGTAGCGCCCAATAGGAATAATCAAGCTCGCGGACGATGGCGCGCAGGTGCCGCTCAAGACTGGTGGATTCAAATTCGATCATCATGCACCGCACACTCGCCTTCGCTGAAAGTTGATTTGAGTCTATCGCTCAAGAGGGTGTCCCCGCGGCGCTTTGGGCGATAGTATATTGGTTTGTCTACAGATATAGCCCACGGTGATCAACCAGAAAGTGAGCCAGGAATGCTTCGAACCATCGATCTCCGCGGTCAACAGCTCCGCCCCGCCACGCTGCGCCGCGTCCTTCCGCGCGGTGGCACCGATGTCAATTCCGTTATGGGCACCGTCGTGCCGATGGTGAATAAGGTGCGCGACGAAGGCGTCCAAGCGGCGTTGGATTATGGGGAGCAATTCGATGGGGTGCGCCCGTCGTCCCTGCGCGTGCCCCAGGCGGAACTGGAGCGGGCCGCCGAAGATCTTGATCCCCAGGTGCGCTCGGCCATCGAGGCCTCCATTGCGCGAGGGCGCCGCGTGCATGCTGACCAAAAGCCGGATCCGCACACGACGCAGCTGGCACCCGGCGCCACCGTGACAGAGGTATTCCGCCCCATCGAGCGCGTTGGCCTCTATGTTCCCGGCGGCAAGGCGGTCTACCCGTCTTCAGTCATCATGAATACCGTGCCAGCGCAAGAGGCCGGTGCCTCCAGCTTGGTGGTCGCCTCCCCGCCCCAAAAAGATCACGGAGGATTGCCACACCCTACGGTCTTGGCCACGTGCCACATGCTGGGCGTGGAGGAAGTCTGGGCCGTTGGTGGCGGCCAGGCGGTAGCGCTTTTGGCCTACGGCGATGCGGACGAAGACGTAGAGCCCGTGGACATGATTACCGGGCCGGGCAATATCTTTGTCGCGGCGGCGAAAAGGGCGGTGCGCGGGGTGGTCGGCACCGATGCGGAGGCTGGCCCGACCGAAATCGCCATCTTGGCGGATGAGACCGCGAACCCCGTCTACGTGGCCTACGATCTCATCTCCCAGGCAGAGCATGATCCGATGGCGGCAAGCGTGTTAATTACGGCATCGGAAAGCGTGGCCCAGCAGGTAAATCAGGAGGTTGAGCGCCGCTATACGGCAACGGAGAACTTCGCCCGCGCCGCCGAGGCTTTAACCGGCGAGCAATCCGGCATCGTGCTGGTGGATTCCGTGGACGCGGGCATCGCCGTGGCGAATGCTTATGCCGCCGAACACCTAGAAATCCACACCGCGGAGCCGCACGCGGTGGCAGAGCGCATCAACCACGCCGGCGCCATCTTCGTCGGGGCGTATTCCCCGGTGCCCTTGGGGGACTATTCGGCCGGTTCCAACCACGTGCTGCCTACCTCGGGCACGGCGCGGTTTTCGGCTGGGCTTTCTACCCACACCTTCCTCCGGCCGGTCAATCTCATCGATTATGACCGCGGCGCCCTGGAAGAAATCGCCCCCAACGTCATCGCCTTTGCTAATGCCGAGCGCCTTCCCGCCCATGGGGAGGCCATTCGAGCCCGATTCGAGGAGAAATAAATGGCCCAGCTACATGACCTACCGCTGCGTGAGGAATTGCGCGGCGAGACCGCTTACGGTGCCCCGCAGCTGCGGGTGGCCTACCAACTCAATACTAACGAGAATCCTTTCCCGCCTTCGCCCGCGCTTGTCGATGCCCTCGTGGACGAGGTCCGCCGCTGCGCCAGCTCGCTCAACCGCTACCCAGAGCGCGATGCGGTCGAACTGCGCACCGAGTTAGCGCGCTACGTTTCGCAGCAAACCGGAGTGGATGTCACCTACGAGCAGGTCTGGGCAGCCAACGGTTCCAATGAGATCCTGCAACAGCTTTTGCAGGCCTTCGGCGGACCCGGGCGCAGCGTGCTGGGATTTACGCCGTCATATTCCATGCACCCGATCCTTTCTGCTGGTACCCACGCGCGTTTTATCGAGTGCCCGCGCGATGAGAACTTCACCATCGACATGGACCGTGCCTTGGCGGCGGTGGCCGAGCACCAGCCCGACGTCATCTTTGTTACTACCCCAAATAACCCCACCGGCGGGGTAACCAGCCTGGAGGATATTGCCGCGCTTATCGATGCCGCCCCCGGCATCGTCATCGTCGACGAAGCCTACGCCGAGTTTTCTGACTCGCCGTCTGCGACGAGCCTGTTAGAAAAATACCCCACCAAGCTCGTGGTCTCGCGCACGATGTCGAAGGCCTTCGACTTTGCCGGCGGTCGCTTGGGGTATTTCGTGGCGGACCCGGCCTTTGTGGAGGCCATCATGCTGGTACGCCTGCCGTATCACCTGTCCGTCTTATCCCAGGCAGCGGCCACTGTGGCCCTGCGTCACAGCGCAGATACCCTCGCCACCGTGGCGACCATCGCCGCCGAACGCGACATGGTGGCAGGGCGCCTGCGCGAGATGGGCTATACCGTCATGCCGAGCGAATCGAATTTCCTTTTCTTTGGCAATTTTGCAGACCAACACCGCGTGTGGGAACAGTTCTTGGACGAAGAGGTGCTCATCCGCGATGTAGGGATCGACGGGTACTTGCGTGTGACCATCGGCCTGCCAGAAGAAAATGCGGCCTTTCTGGCTGCGGCGGAAAAACTAGCGACTACAGTAGGAGCGGATACTTCAAAGGAGTGAGATATGACAAACCGTGTGGGGCGTGCCCAAAGAGCAACATCGGAATCGGATATCACCGTTTCCATCGACCTAGACGGCACCGGGAAAAGCGATATTTCCACTGGGCTGCCGTTCTTTGACCATATGCTTACCGCATTTGCCACACACGGTCTATTTGATCTGCAGGTAAAGGCTACTGGTGACGTGGAGGTTGACGCCCACCACACCGTGGAAGATACCGCCATCGTGCTAGGCCAGGCCCTGCGGGAAGCCGTGGGGGACAAGGCCGGGATTCGCCGCTTCGGCTCCCAATTACTACCCATGGATGAAGCGCTGGTAGAGGCGGTAGTGGACTTTTCGGGCCGTGCATACTTCGTGATGAATGGCGAGCCGGAACACCTGCAGTGGCAGATCATCGGCGGGCACTATGCCACGGTGATTAACCGCCACTTCTTCGAATCCCTGGCCACGCACGCAGCCATTACCCTGCACGTCAACGTGCGCTACGGCCGCGATCCGCACCACTTGACCGAGGCGGAATACAAGGCTGTAGCCCGCGCGCTGCGCGCTGCCGTGGACCAAGATCCGCGCCAGACTGGCATCCCTTCGACGAAGGGAGCCCTGTAGCCCGTGCAGTTTATGATCCTCATCCTGTTTTTGGTGGCAGGCCTCTTGGTAGGAGGGGCTTGGTCCGCGTATCAGCAGGACTCGAAGTTTTTTACGGTCGTCGCCGCGCTTTTAGCCGTTATTACCGTGGCCGCGGCCATCGCCTGGATGGTTGGAGGCTTTAGTAAATGAGCGAGTCTCAAGAGACCAATATTTGGAAGGTGCCCGGCTATACGCCGACGATGGTAGCCATCGCAGCCGCCTTTGGCGCCTGGTCCATCCTGCTTCCCGTGGTGCCGCTGGCCGTCATTGATTCTGGCGGTTCCGCGACCTTGGCGGGTGGATCCACCGGTATCTTTATGGCCTTTACCGTAGCCACGCAGATCATGTCCCCGTGGCTTTTGCGCCGCTGGGGTTACCGGCGCGTGATGGCGCTATCCGCCTTTACCCTAGGCGTCCCGGCCTTTGGCCACCTGCTGGGCACCGACGCCTGGATCGTCTTGCTATTTTCCGCCATGCGCGGGGTGGGCTTCGGTGCCCTCACCGTGTCCGAATCCGCGCTGATTGCAGAGCTCTCCCCGGTGCGTCTGCTGGGCAAGGCCACCGGCATGATTGGTGTATTTACAGGCTTGGGGCAGATGATCTTCTTGCCGCTCGGCCTGTTCATGGCGGATTCGCTAGGGTACGCCTCTACCTATATCACCGCCGGTCTCATCGGCTTCTTGGGCTTTGCTATGTGCCTGCGCATTCCCAAGATCAAGGTCACCTTGGCCGAGGATAATGACGAGGAAGTCAATATCATCCGCGTTCCCACCTGGAAGCTGGTATTGGTCCCGGCCCTGGCCTTGACCACTTTCTCCATGAGCTACGGCGTCATTTCCTCTTTCTTGTCCCCCGCAATGCAGGAGCTCGATGCCGCAAAGGGCGCCAGCCTAGCCGGTGTCATGCTTTCCATCGTGGGCGGCGCGGCGATGATCTTCCGGTATTTCGCCGGCGTGGTCGCAGACCGCACGGGGGCCCCAGGTAGCTTGTACATTCCAAGCCAGATCATGGCGATCATCGGCGTCGGGACGATTTCCCTGACCCTGTTTATGGAAAGCTCCATCTGGTGGCTGGTGCTCGGCGCCGTTCTTTTTGGTGGCGCATTCGGTATCGCGCAAAACGAGGCCTTGCTATCCATGTTTGACCGGCTGCCCCGCGAGCGGGTTTCAGAGGCTTCGGCCATTTGGAATATTTTCTACGATAGTGGCACCGGCTTGGGTTCGACCCTGCTCGGTGCCATGGTGGCAGGCTACGGATACGACGGTGCTTTCGGAGCGGGGGTTGCGATCCTCATCGCCGGGTTGCTCTTGACCACGGCGGACTTCATCCTGGGCCGGACTCGCATCAGCGATACCAACGATATCCGCACCCGGTTGCGTCGAATGCGTAAGGTATAGCCCATGACAAAATCAGTGGTGTTATTGGACTACGGCGCGGGCAATATTCGCTCCGCCCAGCGTGCCCTCGAGCGCGTCGGGGCGGAGGTAACCGTCACGGCGGATCCTTATCAGGCCCTCGAGGCGGATGGTCTGCTGGTTCCCGGCGTGGGCGCGTTCGATGCCTGCATGAAAGGGCTTAGGGCAGTGAATGGGCCAAGGGTCATCGGCCAGCGCCTAGCAGGGGAGCGGCCGGTCATGGGCATTTGTGTGGGCATGCAGGTGCTTTTCGATGCCGGCGTCGAGCACGGCATCCACTCCACAGGCTGCGGCGAATGGCCAGGGACAGTCGAGCGCCTGCAGTCCGACGTTTTGCCGCATATGGGCTGGAATACCGTCGAGATGCCGGATGACAGCGCCATGTTTGCTGGACTTAATGCCGACGAGCGATTTTATTTCGTGCATACCTACGGCGTTCGCCGCTGGGAATTAGAAACCGTCATTACCCGCCCGCCGCTGGTGAGCTGGTCCACGCACGCCGGGGATTCTTTCGTGGCGGCGGTGGAAAATGGCGCTCTCTGGGCTACGCAATTCCACCCCGAAAAATCCGGAGATGCGGGCGCGCAGCTATTGGAAAACTGGATGCAGACTCTCTAGGTAGGATGAAACCATGACTTTTACGCTTTTGCCCGCAGTCGATGTCGCCGGCGGAAAAGCCGTGCGCTTGGATCAGGGAGAAGCCGGCACCGAAAAGGTCTACGGCGCCCCGCGGGACGCCGCACTCGAGTGGCAGCGCCAAGGCGCCCAGTGGCTGCACTTTGTTGACCTCGATGCTGCCTTTAATCGCGGTTCCAACCACGAGCAGATGGCGGGGATTACCCAAGAACTCGGCATTAATGTCGAGCTAACCGGCGGCATCCGCGATGATGCCGGGGTAGAGCGCGCGCTGGCCACTGGCGCGAACCGCATCAATATTGGCACCGCCGCCTTAGAAAACCCAGAGTGGATAGAAAAGATCCTGGGGCAGTATGGCGAGAAAGTTGCCGTGGACTTGGCGGTGCGCTTAGAAGATGGCGAGTGGCGCACAAAGGGCAATGGCTGGGTCTCAGATGGCGGGGATCTCTGGGAGGTACTCGAGCGCCTCGATGCCGCTGGGTGTCAACGCTTTGTGGTTACGGACGTGTCAAAGGACGGGACGCTGACTGGGCCCAATGTGGAATTACTGCGCGAGGTAGCTATGGCAACCGATGCCAAGGTGACCGCCTCCGGCGGCATTTCCTCCCTGGCAGATCTTAGCGAGCTGGCCCGGTATGAAAATGAGGGCATCGATTCGGCCATCATTGGCAAGGCGTTATATGAGGGAAACTTCAGCCTGAATGAGGCGCTAGCGGCGGTGGCAGAGGTAGAGCCGCTTCCCGCAGAGGTGCCCATCGATCCTTATGACCCCGAGGAAGAGTAAACAATGATGGATCCGCGCGAGTTGGTGGCCTTCGCGGAGGCGGCCGTTGACCAAGTCGAACCGATCTTTCGATCCGGCATCGGGGCGCCACCGGCCCACTTTAAGAGCCGGGGCGATTTCGCCACAGAGGTGGACTTGGCCATCGAAAAGCAGCTGCGCGAAATCTTGCAGCAGATGACCGGTATCCCGGTCTATGGGGAGGAATCCGGCGGAAGCATCCATGACACCGTGTGGGTGGTCGATCCAATCGATGGGACCGCAAATTATTCCGCGGGCAATCCCATGGCCGGCATCTTGGTTGCCTTAGTTCACGAAGGCCAGCCGGTTGCGGCCATCTCAGATTTTCCTCTTTTAGGCAGGCGCTTGGTTGCCAGCGATGGATCGCCGCTGCGCTCTGCGGGTGGACCATCCGGCGGATTCGGTGGAGGGGAGGAGTCCCCAGAATTCGATGATGCCCGTGGGCACGTGGGGTGTTTTTCCAACCTGCCCACCGCGGCATTCCACGAGCTGCGCGAAACCGGCTTGCGCCCACGCATCACGGGCTCAGTGGGGCTAGATAATGCCTTCGTTGCCCAGGGAGTTTTTGACGGTGCCGTCAATTTCTCGCCACACCCGTGGGATAACGCGGCGGGAGCGCTCCTTATCAAGGCAGCCGGAGGCATCGTCACGGATCCGGAGGGCAATCCGTGGACCGTGAAGTCGCGGGGTATGGTCTCTGGTACCCCGCAGGTGCACGAGACAATCCTGGAAATCCTATCTCACCACACAAATTAATCCCACCCCACCGACCTGTGAAGGAGTAAGCCCCGCATGGCCGTAGCCGTTCGCATAATCCCGTGCCTTGATGTGGATCAAGGCCGCGTAGTCAAGGGCGTGAATTTTGCTCACCTGCGCGATGCAGGAGACCCCGTGGAATTAGCCGCACGCTATGAAGAATTGGGCGCAGACGAACTGACTTTTCTTGATGTCTCCGCCTCCAAGCACGGCCGGTCCACCATGCTCGATGTGGTACGCCGCACCGCCGATCAAGTCTTTATCCCCCTCACCGTGGGTGGGGGAGTGCGCAGCGTTGACGATGTCCGCGAGCTCTTGCGCACTGGCGCGGATAAGGTATCGGTCAATACCGCCGCGATAGGCAATCCCGACCTGCTGCGCGAATTGGCGGAAGTCTTTGGCTCGCAGTGCATCGTCTTATCCGTGGACGCACGGCGCACCGACGCAGCGCACGCACCGTCGGGGTTTGAAGTCACGACGCACGGCGGGACGACATCGGCTGGCATCGATGCAGTGGAATGGGCTCGGACCGGCGCCGAGCTGGGCGTAGGGGAGCTCCTTTTAAACTCCATGGACGCTGATGGCACGAAGGCCGGATTCGACCTCGAACTTTTGCGCGTGGTGCGGGAAACAGTGAATATTCCCGTCATTGCCTCGGGCGGAGCGGGCGCGGCAGCGGATTTTCCGCCCGCCGTTGAAGCGGGTGCCGATGCCGTCCTGGCCGCCAGCATTTTCCACTTTGGGGAGGTAGAAATTGGCGAGGTCAAAAAGGCCCTGGCAGAGTCTGGCTACGAGGTGCGCCGATGAGCAATCCCGCAGACTATGAGCTAGACCCACAGATAGCTGCGCTGCTCAAGCGCAATGAGCAAGGGCTCGTGCCAGCCATTGCCCAGGCCGATTCCGGCGAAGTGCTGATGCTTGCCTGGATGGATGACCACGCGCTGGCCCACACGCTGGCCACACGCAAGGGCACGTACTTCTCGCGCTCGCGCGGCGAGTATTGGATTAAGGGCGAGACCTCAGGACATACGCAGGACGTACTCGGTGTGCGCCTTGATTGCGATGGCGATACCATCTTGCTGACCGTGCGCCAGCGCGGTGCCGCGTGCCACACCGGTGACCGGACCTGCTTCGATGCGACAGTTCTTTTAGGGGATGATTCCTAATGACGAGGCGACTTGGCCCACTCCTTATCGCGGTGGGCACGGCAGTGCTGTGGTATTCTTCCCGCAGCACCTGGGTAAAAGCGGTAAGCGAGGACGATAAATCAGGCTCAGCAACCAATGAGATCGTAGGGTCCGCCTGGTCCCTAGAGCTTATGGCCTTGACGCTGGTCCTCCTCGCCGGTGTACTCGCGGGCCTAGCGTTGCGCCGAACGGGGCGTCGCATCGTGGCCCTCGTGTGCGCCCTCGCCGCCGCAGGCGCCGCGTGGAGTCCTATTAGCCTGCTGACCAGCGGCGCCGATGCCGAGCGCGCGCAAAAAATATTGCAAGGCGCGTCCGCAAATGAAAACGCGGTGGATTCTGCCGCAATTTCTGATTGGGCGACCGTCATTTCCACGGAAATCACCAAGCTCGGCCCCATCGTCGCCATTATCGGGGCCGCACTGGCATTTTTCGGCGCCGTACTCTTGGCCCAGAACCCAGGCAAGGACAAGGTCAAGGCGTCGAGCAAATACGAAACCCCTGCCGCCCGCCAAGAAAAGCTGGCGGAAGATTTGGAGACCTCATCCGATTCCGGCCGTGTGATGTGGGACGCGCTCGATAGCGATATCGACCCGACTGATGTGAGCCGTAAATAGCCCCGTTCGCGCAGCACAATTTCCGGAAACGCCCCGAATAGCGTTAATCTAAGTGTGATTTTAATCGCGCTTGGAGGGAGGTGCTCATGCCCACACCCATTGCCGTCGATCACCTGGTCGCTGGGGTGTTAGAGGATGTCGCCGCGCGCGAAGCCCGCGTTTCTTTCCAAGATATAAAGGCGCGCTCACGGGACATGGAGCCTCCCCGCGATGCCCGCGCAGCCCTTTTAAAACCCGGTTGTTCAGTCATTACTGAACTTAAACGTGCCGTTCCTTATACCGGGGAAATCGCCCACGTGGGCTCGGCCGAGCAGATGGCCGAATGGGCTCGCACCTTTGAGAACTGCGGCGTGCATTTGATGGCCTGCCAGACGGATACGCGGCGTTTTAATGGATCGCTTGAGGATATGGCGGCCGCGCGCGCTGCCATCGATATCCCGATGATGGCGCGCGATCTCATCGTGGATCCGTACCAGATTCACGAGGCCCGCTGCTTTGGTGCCGATGCGATCCCGCTGCAGGTCGAGCTTTTAGAACAAGCTCGATTGGAAGCCCTCTTGGACCGCGCGGAATCGCTGGGGATGACCGCCATCGTGGAGGTGCGAACCTGCGGGGAGGTCAACCGCGCCATCAAGGCCGGCAGCAGTGTCATCGCGATCAATGCGTGGTCCCTTGCCTCGGATGAGATCAACCGAGAGGCCTTCAACGATATTGCCCCGGGGCTACCGGAATCGATCCTGCGCATCGCCGTGGGCGGGGTGAATAATGCCCGCAACCTTTTCCACTATGCCTCCCGCGGAGCGGATGCGGTACTGGTCGGCGAATCCGTCATGGCAGCCCAAGATCCCACCGCCTTGGCACGCTCTTTGGTGGCTGCGGGCCAGCACCCAGCCTGCCCCTCGCGTAAGAGTCCCTAGGAAAAATCACCCCAAACTAGCTCACGGGCACGCTGATAAGGCACACTATCTACGTGCATACTCAGAATCTTGCAAATATTCCCTCTCCGCCGCAGGGCGTGGTGTGGCATCTTGGCTCCATTCCAATCCATGCGTATGCGCTGTGCATCATCGCCGGCATCCTCGTGGGTATGTGGATGACGTTGAAGAGGTACACAGCCCGGGGCGGCAATCCCGATACCGTGTGGGATGCAACCATCGTCGTTATCCCCGCGGGCATCGTGGGCGGGCGGCTCTATCACGTCATCACGGATAACCAGAAGTACTTCTGCGATACCTGCAATCCCGTCGATGCCCTCAAGGTCACCAATGGTGGTCTCGGCATCTGGGGCGCGGTCGCCTTAAGCGCCGTAGCGCTGTGGGTAATGTTTCGGATTAAGAAGATCCCTCTGGCACCGTTTGCGGACGCGGTGGCGCCTGGCCTCATCCTTGCTCAGGGCATTGGCCGGTTGGGCAACTGGTTTAATCAGGAACTCTACGGCCGGCCGACCGACGTTCCGTGGGCGCTGGATATTTACTACCGCGTCGATGAAGCGGGGGAATACGCACCGGTTTCCGGGCACTCTACCGGTGAGGTAATCGCTTCAGTGCACCCAACGTTTTTGTATGAGCTCATCTGGAACGTGCTGGTGTGCTTGTTCCTGTTGTGGGCGCACAAAGCATGGAAGCTGGGCCGCGGACGGGTATTCGCCCTCTACGTCGTGGGCTACACGCTGGGCCGCTTTTTCATCGAAGGCATGCGATCTGACGAAGCCACCGAAATTTTTGGCGTCCGTGTGAACCTCATCGTCTCCGCCGTTGTCTTTATCGCCGGTCTCATCGTCTTCTTCTTGCTGGACAGGCAGCGCAAGGGCCCCGAAACCCCAGCAGAAGTCGACCCGCGTTACCACCGCGAGCAGGCCGAGAGCGCTGCGGAAGATGGCGTCGAAGAAGACGAGAAACGCGTGGGAACAGCGCGTGCTCAAGGCACCTCGGGTACAGCAAGCGGCCGCTAATGACCGGTTATGTGTGATCGTGTCCGATTGCCCTAGTTAAGGCGCCAAAAAATTGTGGCCTGTCGGCGCGCGAGGGAGTAGGTTGGAGGTTGTTCAATTTCCCCGATGGAATAGGCCAATAATGCTGGATAGAAGAACCAAAATTGTCTGTACTCTCGGCCCCGCGGTAGCTAGCGGGGACGGAATTTTGCGCCTTGTAGAAGACGGCATGAACGTCGCGCGCCTTAACATGTCGCACGGCGAGCATGCGGACCACGAAGCCAATTACAAGTGGGTCCGCGAAGCCACCGAAAAGACCGGCCGGAACGTAGGTATCTTGGCCGATCTCCAGGGCCCTAAGATTCGCCTCGGCCGCTTTAAGAACGGCGAAGAGCAATGGGATAACGGTGAAATCGTCCGCATCACTGTAGACGATGTAGAAGGCACCCACGACCGCGTATCCACCACCTACAAGGGCTTGGCACAAGATGCGAAGCCGGGCGACCGCTTGCTTATCGATGACGGCAAGGTCGCCGTCGTCTGCAAGGAAGTAGACGGCAATGACGTGGTGTGCGAGGTCACCGAGGGTGGCCCTGTATCCAATAACAAGGGCGTGTCCCTGCCCGGCATGAGCATTTCGGTGCCGGCATTGTCTGAGAAGGACATTGAGGACTTGCGCTTTGCCCTGCAACTCGGTGTGGACTACATTGCGCTGTCCTTCGTGCGTTCGCCTGCCGATGTCGACAAGGTCCACGAGATCATGGACGAGGAAGGCCGCCGCGTGCCGGTCATCGCCAAGCTGGAAAAGCCCGAGGCCGTCGATGCCCTCGAATCCATCATCTTGGCTTTCGACGCCGTGATGATTGCCCGTGGTGACTTGGGCGTCGAGGTTCCGCTGGAAGAGGTGCCACTCTTCCAGAAGCGAGCTATCCAGATTTCCCGCGAGAACGCGAAGCCGGTCATCGTGGCCACCCAGATGCTGGATTCCATGATTGAGAACTCCCGCCCGACCCGCGCGGAGGCTTCCGACGTGGCCAACGCTGTGCTCGACGGCGCCGACGCGGTGATGCTGTCCGGCGAGACCTCCGTGGGCGCGGATCCGCACAACGTCGTGCGGACCATGTCGCGCATCGTCAAGCGCTCCGAGACCGATGGCCAGGTCCCGCCGCTGGCGCACGTCCCGCGCACCAAGCGCGGCGTGATGTCCTATTCCGCCCGCGATATTGCAGAGCGCCTGAACGCCAAGGCCATCGTTGCCTTTACCTCTTCCGGCGATACCGCAAAGCGTGTTGCCCGCCTGCACTCTGACCTGCCACTGCTGGTATTCACCCCGAATGAAGATGTGCGCTCCCAGCTGGCGCTGACTTGGGGTGCAGAGACCTTCTTGAGCCCTGACGTCAAGTCCACGGATGAGATGATGGAGGCCATCGATAAGTACTTGCTGGACTTGGACGAGTACGACGAGAATGACTTGGTCGTCGTCGTTGCAGGTACCCCTCCGGGAATCTCCGGCAATACCAACATGATTCAGTGCCACATTTTGGGAGAAACTATCAAGGACTAGCGCACTGAAAAAGCCGCCGCGCCCCCAACTCCAGTGAAAAGGGGGACGCGGCGGATTTTTTATGTTGAGTTAAGCGCCCAGGTACGCCAGCACCGCTGCATGGGCGGCCTGGGTGGAGGCCTTGACCGTGGGCTCGTAATCCGGCAGGAAGTTGGCCTGGTGGTTGACCGGGGGATCGGCCAACTCGGCATCTGGGGTGCACCCTACGTGCCAAAAGACGTACGGCACGCCCCATGCCTGCGGGAGGTAACAGAAGTCTTCAGAAGCGGTCGAGGGCGAGGCGGTAACGGATGATTCTCCGAAGGTGGCCCTAAAGGCCTCGTTGATGGGCAAGTAGGCGGCGGCGTCGTTATCGGTGACCTCGCCGTGCGCGTAGTACTCGAAGGTGGGGTCTTTTTCGCAGCCGGAGGCCACGCACTCGGCTTTTACCATGCGCTCTAAGGAGGCATAGACTTTTTCTGCCAGGGCTGGATCATAGAAGCGGGTATTGAGCACGAGCTCGGCGGAATCCGGGATGATGTTGTTTTTATCGCCGGAATGCAGCTCGCCTACAGAGATGACGAAGAACTCGTGCGGGGCTACCTCGCGGCCGACGATGGCCTGGAGCCGAGTGACGATCATCGCCGCAATATAGGTTGGATCGATGGAATTATGCGGCATGGAGGCGTGGGCGGATTTGCCAAAGATGCGGATGCGCAGGGAATCGCAACCGGCCATGATGGGGCCGGCGGTATGGCGCACGGTGCCGGCGCGGCCGGGCATGATGTGTTGGCCCAGGCAGATATCGGGGCGGGGGATGCGCTCGGTGAGGTTATCGGCGATCATGTATTTCGCGCCCATGGATGATTCCTCCGCCGGCTGGAACAGGGCGAGGAAGGTGCCGGACCAAATGTCGCGGGAGGCATCGAGAAGCGCACAGGCACCGAGCAGGGCGGTGGTGTGCATGTCGTGCCCGCAGGCGTGCATGTAGTCATTGGTCGAGGAATACTCCACGCCGGTGGCTTCCTTGACCGGCAGGGCATCGAAATCGGCGCGCATGAGCGCGGTGGGTCCATCGCCGTTGCGGAAAATGGCAACCATGCCGTGCCCGCCGATGTTTTCTTCTACTTCGCAATCAAACGCCGCCAACTTTGCGCGGATGCGCGCCGCGGTGCGTGCCTCCTCGTGGGAGAGCTCGGGGTGGCGGTGCAGATCTTCGTAAAAATCCCGCTGCCACGCCAGGTCAGTATCCGCAGAGTGGACCACGGAAGCGATGTTTGTGGAATAAGACATAGTTTTCATCCCTTTGGTTAGGGTAGGGTCAGCTATATGCCGACTATTCAATTCGATGTATTGGTTCCAGATGAGCAAGCGGACCGCGTGGAGGAAATTTTCACCACTGCCACCGATAAGCTGGTAGCGGGCGGATCGCTTACCTCCGCCGAGGTTACTCGCCCAGCAGATCCCCAATTCCCTGAGGGCTTGGAGGAACAACTGCAGCAAAATTATCGCGATGAACATGAAGAGCGCGATTTAGAAGGCGCGCACGCCCATCGCTATAACATTGCGGTGGAGGGGGCGACCGGATCTGTGAACCAGTTGGCTATGGTGCTGTCGCGCTTGCTCACGCCGCACGCTGTATTGCCCAAGGACCACGTGCTGCTGGAGGATGAATTGGCACATGAGCGCCCGGCCATCTTTCCGTGGACGGTCGAGATTCGCCCTTAGCCCAGCTGCTTAACGATGTCCCGGGCAGCCCTAGCCAGCTGCTCCGGCATCCCACCTTCTTGGTCTAGCTCCGCGGTGAAGTGCTCGGTGTCCTGATTGATGGCCCCGGCAATGATGCCGACCGGGGTAGAGGACTCCGCCGCCAAGTCCGCGACGGTGCCAACGACCTTGCCGGTTAAGGATTGCTCATCAAAGGCGCCTTCCCCGGTGATGACGAGGTCTGCTTGAGAAATGGCATCAGCGAGGCCGAGGGCCTTCGCCACGTGGGCCCCGCCAGAAACGACGCGGGCGTGCTCATCGGTGCCCCATAGGGTGCGAGAAAGCCAGGTAAGCCCGATAGGAATGCCGCCTGCTGCACCGGTAAATTCCGTCTCTGGATCTGTACCGGTGACCTTGCACAATTGGAGGAGGGCACCTGCAAGCAGGGCAATCTGTTCGCCCTCTGCGCCTTTTTGCGGCCCGTACATGGTGGCTGCCTGCATAGCCTTAGCCCGGGTATCGGCCAAGAGCGTGAAATCAACCATGCCCGCTTTGATATTTAATTGCGCGGTATCGATGGAATCGAGCTGCACCAATGGGGCGCCGCCCTTGGGCAGGGCATAGCCGCGTGCGTCGTGGGCGGCGGCGCCGAGGGCCGCAAGGATGCCCATGCCGCCGTCGATGCTGGCCGTGCCGCCAAGGCCGAGCACGATGGAGGTGGCGCCGCGGGATTGGGCATCGGCAAGCAGCACGCCCGTGCCATAAGAATCCGCGTGGAGGGGATCGAGCGCGTCGCGGACCGCGGGCAGCCCAGTGGCTGCGGCGACATCGATGAAAGCCGTGTGCCCAGCGAGGAAATACTGCGCCTCGGTCAAGCGCCCCACCGCATCCGTTGTGGGCAGGGTAATGGTCTGGGTTTCCTGCCCGCCCGCCGCGGCGGCCTGGGCCAGCACTTGGGCGGTGCCTTCCCCGCCATCG
This sequence comes from Corynebacterium sp. KPL2838, assembly GCF_040225455.1. Lineage (NCBI taxonomy): Bacteria > Bacillati > Actinomycetota > Actinomycetes > Mycobacteriales > Corynebacteriaceae > Corynebacterium > Corynebacterium sp. KPL2838. The sequence goes on from NZ_JBEHFT010000001.1 coordinate 136,875, forward strand.
GCCATCGGCAAGGTGGTGACAGTGGCGTTGGGGTAGTGCTGGCGGATTCCATTGGCGATTCCGGCTGCGGCTTCCGTGGCAGAAGCGGTACCTTTAAAAGAGTCAGGCGCGACAACAATATGCATGCCCGCGATTATAAAGCCCGCGACCCGCGCGGCGGCTTTTTGCTAGGAATCCGAACGTTCTACAGAAAATATTTAACTTTATTGTCGCAGGTAAAAGCGGGTAAGTGGGGGAGTGAGAAATAATTGTACTTGCATTATCGGTAGATTGATAGGAAACTAGTTCCTGCTAGTCAAACTCCACGAGAATGGGATTTATACACTATGTCTGTTGATAGCCAGATTTCTGAGTACTACGACAAGCTACTCAAGCGCAACGCCGGTGAACCGGAATTCCACCAGGCGGTGTCCGAGGTGCTGGATTCGCTCAAGATCGTCCTGGATAAGGACCCACACTACGCAGACTACGGTCTGGTTGAGCGCCTGTGCGAGCCGGAGCGCCAGCTCATCTTCCGCGTCCCATGGGTTGATGACAACGGCGAGGTGCAGGTCAACCGCGGTTTCCGTGTGCAGTTCAACTCCGCGCTCGGCCCGTACAAGGGTGGCCTGCGTTTCCACCCCTCGGTAAACCTGGGCATCATTAAGTTCTTGGGCTTTGAGCAGATCTTTAAGAACTCCCTGACCGGCCTGCCCATCGGTGGCGGCAAGGGTGGCTCCGACTTTGACCCGAAGGGCAAGTCTGAGCAGGAAGTTATGCGCTTTTGCCAGTCCTTTATGACCGAGCTGCACCGTCACATCGGCGAGTACCGCGACGTTCCTGCCGGCGACATCGGCGTCGGCGGCCGCGAAATCGGCTTCCTCTTCGGCCAGTTCCGCCGCCTGACCACCCAGCACGAGTCCGGCGTCCTGACCGGCAAGGGCCTGACCTGGGGCGGTTCCTTGGTACGTACCGAGGCGACCGGTTTCGGTGCCGTCTACATCACCGAAGAAATGATGAAGACCCACGGCGAGTCCTTCGACGGCGCCAAGGTCATCGTGTCTGGCTCCGGTAACGTTGCCATCTACGCCGCCGCAAAGGCGCAGGAATTGGGCGCTACCGTCGTAGCGATGTCTGACTCCTCCGGCTACATCTCCACCCCGAATGGCGTGGACGTTGATCTGCTTCGCGATGTCAAGGAAGTTCGCCGCGAGCGCATCTCCACCTACGCCAAGGAAGCTGGCAACGGCGTGGAGTTCCACGAAGGTGGCAACATCTGGGACGTCCAGGCAGACGTTGCACTGCCGTGTGCAACCCAGAACGAGCTCGACGGCGAATCCGCTAAGAAGCTCGTCGAGGGCGGCGTCCGCTACGTTGCAGAGGGCGCTAACATGCCGTCTACGCCGGATGCAGTACACGTATTCCAGGACTCCAAGATCAACTTCGCACCCGGCAAGGCTGCCAACGCCGGTGGTGTGGCAACCTCCGCGCTGGAGATGCAGCAGAATGCATCCCGCGACTCCTGGTCCTTCGAGTACACCGATGACCGCCTGCGCGGCATCATGAGCAACATCTTCAAAAACATCGACAACACGGCCAAGGAATACGACCGTGAAGGCGACTACGTGGCTGGCTCCAATATCGCTGGCTTCAAGAAGGTGGCTGACGCCATGCTGGCACAGGGCGTTATCTAAACTCCCTTAACCCACGCTCCCCATTTCTCCGCATCCGCGGGGAGGTGGGGAGTTTCTGCATTGGTATGGCATGTGCCGATCCCTGTTGGTGTCCGCTGCCCAACTGTGCCAGTGCCGCGGGTATGTGGAGGGAAAATGGGTTAATCGCACACGGGATACGAATCGAATTCGGAGAGCTTGAGCCCTCGCTGCACCGGCCTGAGGTTCCAAGGCGCGCCCTCCACACAATGCGGGGTGGCGCGTTGTAGAATTCCCAGCATGTACCGTGTCTTTGAATCCCTTGATGAATTAGTTCAGCATTTGGAGCAGGCGTCTGGCTTTCCCATGACCTCCAATTGCTTGGTCCCCCGCCATGAGATGCTGGCGCTTCTCGATGACCTGCGCAACGCGTTGCCCGTAGAAATCGACGATGCGCAGGACGTTTTAGACAAGCAAGACGAGATTATCCGCGGCGCCGAAGAGCGCGCAGATAACACCATTAATGAGGCGTCTGCGGAGGCCACTGACATGGTGAACCAGGCGCGCCAAGAGGCAGATACCACGGTCGCGCAGGCAGAAGAACATGCCCAACGGCTGGTGGCCGATGCCGAGGCGCGCGCCCAGGCCACGGTTGAGCAAGCCCGCGCAGATGCAGACCGCACCATTGCGCAGGCAAACGAGGAATACGAGCGCTCGGTGGCGGAGGGCCGCCAAGAACAAGAGCGTTTGGTTTCCGAATCTGAAGTCGTTCGCCGCGCCAACGAAGAAGCCAACCGGATCGTGGAAACCGCATACACCGAATCCAACCGGCTGCGCACGGAGTGCGATGACTTTGTAGATAGCAAGCTCAGCGAATTTGAAAGCTCCCTCAGCGGCCTCCTGCGCACCGTAAACTCTGATCGTTCCGCGCTGCGCGGTGGGGCCGGCGTGCGCTCTCGCGGCGGCGACTACCTGCCGTCCACAAACGCTGGCGCACCCCGCGGTGGTGCTACCGGTGGTACCGGTGCTGCACGCTATGGCGGCGACGACGGTTACGAGCGCCGTTATACCGAGCGCTAAAGGCTTAAATTACAAGGCACGACGCTTAAGAAAGTCCTGCTGCACGGGTGATTTGTTCAAATCGCGTCACCGTGTAGCAGGACTTATTGTGCCTGTGGGAGTCTAGACCGAGCTGCGCGAGGTGGAGTAGCGCGGCGTGGGGGATGATGAGGGGGCATCGGCAAGCGTGGCATCAGCAGCATTCGTAGCAGGGTGAGGGCGCTGGTTTTGGACTGCCACGAAGGCCACGATCCCCGCGCTGACCAGGCCGGGGAAGAGGAAGGTGACTAGGGCCGTGGTGAAGTAGGAGGTTAGCGAGGTCATCGAGCCGCTCATAAAGTCTTGGGGGAAGAATATCGCGCTAAGACTAATAACTGCGCCTGCGGTCAGGAACATGGCGCCGACGCTAAGCAGCGCGCAGGCAAGGGCTTCTCGCGAGAGCCAGGTGATGGTGGCGGCGCTGGCGGAAAATACGAGGGCGCCGGTAAGCACCGTGAGGTCGAGGCTGGAGGGGATGACCAAAATCGCGCCGGCAATCAGCCCCGCGCACATGCTGAGGATAAGGGCGGAGGACAGACGCAGGCCCTTGTCGCCGTAGATGCCAGAGTGGTCAGCCTTGGGCAGGCGGTGGAGGACTGCCCCAGAAATGACCAAGAAGGTGGCGGGAAGGCAGCACAACACTCCGAATCTAGGAGCGATGGCGCTCAAATCTCCTGAGGCCGCGGCCAAGTGGTAAGTCATGCTTTCAGGCTAAGGCCGCCGCGGCCTGCGGGAAAGGGAAAACCGGCAAGCCATAGCGCTTTATGCCCAAACCTTCAGTTTCTTGCCAGAAAAAGCGGCCGTGCCAGCAACTACGCGGAGTTTGCGAGGCAGGGTAGACTACCAACTGTTATGACATCTCCATTGAAGTTCGATGTGGGCGAATTATTAAACGCCCAAGGCGCTGACGCAATGCCGGAACAACGCACTCAGACGGGCCCTGCACCGGAAAGGATCGGCGTGGAAATGATCGCCATCCCCAAAGGCGAAGATCTCACCGTTGCCGCGACCCTGACCCCGCTGGGCTCAGGGGTGTTGGTTGATGCGGATATCTCCGGTGTTCTAACCGGCGAGTGTGCGCGCTGCTTAAAAGAGCTCCACCCGCAGCTGGATTTGCACGTGACCCAGGTCTTTGCCGCCGATGAGTCCTTTGTCAGCGGCGATGACGCCGATTCTGACGATGCCGGATCGGGCGATGAAATCCCCGAAATACAAGACGATGAGCTGGATCTACTCCAGGCGGTTATTGATGAAGCAGGCCTGAATCTTCCCTTCGCCCCCGTCTGCGAAGACGGCTGCGATATCCAGACCCCAGAGGGTGTGACCACCGGAATCTCCGGGGAAGAAGAGGAAGAGGAGAAGATAGACCCGCGCTGGGCAGGTCTGGAGAAATTCCTATGAGCCGCAAGAAGAAGCTAACCGGGCAAGAGGCGTGGGAAGCCACCTTTGCGGCGGTCGATCACACTCCGCTCTTGAAATCGCTCGGCGTTGCCCTGGAACCGGACAATCTGCGCTTGGCGCTCACACATCGTTCTTTTGCCAATGAAAACGGGCACCTGCCTAATAACGAGCGCCTTGAGTTCTTGGGCGATGCCGTCTTAGGGCTATCGGTGGCCGCGAAACTATACGTGACGTATCCATCGCGCCCCGAATCCGATATCTCTAAGATGCGTGCGTCCATTGTCTCGCGCTATGGGCTTTCCGATGTCGCGCGTGAAATCAACCTAGGCCCGCATATCCTACTGGGCAAGGGCGAACAGTCCACCGGTGGGCGCGATAAGGATTCCATCCTTGCGGATACCACTGAGGCGATTTTCGGCGCCATTTATCGCGAGCACGGCTTTGAAACCGCCCGCGATGTTATCCTGCGCCTCTTTGCGGAAAAGATCGATAATGCCTCCGTCAGCGGCCGCCACTTGGACTGGAAGACCACCTTGCAAGAGCTGTGTGCTGAGTTGAAAGCACCCATGCCGGTCTATTCGGCTACCGCCACCGGCCCAGAACACGATCAAACCTTCAGCGCGGTTGCCACCGTCGCTGGGCTGACCGTGGGAAATGGGCAGGGCCACAATAAGAAATTAGCGGAGCAGCAGGCCGCGCAAGAGGCATGCCAAACCCTGCGCGAAACCCCGTTGCTGGTGCAAGGGACCGCTCATAAAGAAGGCTAAATAATGCCAGAGTTGCCCGAAGTAGAATCGGTGCGCCGCGGGGTGGAAACCTACGTCGTGGGCCAAGAGATTACGGCGGTAGACATTGCGCACCCGCGGGCGAACCGCGGCCAAGATGCACCGCTCGCGGGTCTTGTAGTGGGCAAGGAAATCGCCGCGGTCGCCCGCCGTGGCAAATTCATGTGGCTGGAATTCGTGGGGGAAGACCCGATGGATAGCCACCGCGACGTGCTTTTTATTCACCTAGGCATGTCGGGGCAGCTGCGCATCGGCCACACCGACTCCCCGCACCGCCGCATCACGGTAGAGCTCAGCGATGGCACCGAGCTGCACTTCGTGGATCAGCGCACCTTTGGCTACTGGCTGTATGCGCCGTGGTCCAAGATTTCGCATATCGGCTTGGATCCATTGGAACCCGATTTTGATATCGCCAGCGCCGCGCGCCGCCTGCGGCAGAAGAAAACCGCGGCAAAAACGGCGCTATTGGATCAAACGCTGGTATCTGGCATTGGCAATATCTACGCAGATGAAGCGCTGTGGGCAGCACGCATTTCACCGCGCAAGAAGGCTTCTGCGCTGCGGCAGAAAGATGCCGTGGCGCTATTGAGCGCGGCGCAGACCGTGATGTCGGCCGCCCTCAAAGCGGGGGGAACCAGCTTTGATTCTTTGTACGTTAACGTCAATGGTGAATCTGGCTATTTCGCGCGCTCGCTTGCCGCCTATGGCCGCGCTGGCCAGCCATGTTCCCGCTGCGGCACGCTCATTGCGCGCTCCGTTATTGGGGGCCGCTCGAGCCATTATTGCCCCCATTGCCAATAGTGCTCTACCAATGAGGTTCACGTTGTAGACCTTCAGGCAGTAAATTAATCCGCATGGAATTTCTCGAAAATGTCGTCACGACATTTAACGATGGCGTGTGGACATACATCCTGCCCTGGCTGCTCATTGGAGCGGGCCTGTTATTCGGTGCGCGCACCGCAGTGGTGCAGATTCGCAAGGTACCCGATATGCTGCGCGCTGTGGTTGAGCGCCCCAAAACCGACGATGAGGATGAGGGCGCAGGAAGCGGGGGAATCTCCGCTTTTAAGGCATTTACCATCTCTGCTGCCTCGCGCGTGGGCACCGGCAACGTGGCCGGCGTCGCGGTGGCCATTTCGCTGGGTGGTCCTGGCGCCGTCTTCTGGATGTGGATCATCGCCCTCCTCGGCGGCGCTACCGCTTTTGTGGAATCCACCCTGGCACAACTGTGGAAAGTCCGCAATGGCGATACGTACCGCGGCGGGCCGGCCTACTACATGAAGCGCGGGCTGGGCTGGGGCCCGCTCGGCGTTCTTTTCTCTATCGCCATCGTCTTTACCTTCGGCTTGGTCTATAACTCCTTCCAGACTAACGCCATCGCTGAGGCTCTGGCCTTTTCCTTCGGCCGCGAAGACGATGCCACCTTTGGCTCCATCATTGGCATCATCATCGCGATTGCCGCGGGCCTCATCATTTTTGGCGGCGTAAAGCGCATTGCCAATATTACCCAGGTGGTCGTTCCGTTTATGGCCCTGGCGTACCTGCTCATCGGCGGCTTCGTGGTCATTACGAACTTTGACAAGGTCCCGGGCATGCTGGGCGATATCATCGGCCACGCGCTCGGCTTTAAGGAAATCGCGGGCGCGGGCATCGGTGCCGCGATGATGAAGGGCATCCAGCGCGGCCTGTTTTCCAATGAGGCCGGCGAGGGTTCTGCACCTAACGCAGCGGCGACCGCCACCGTCTCCCACCCGGTCAAGCAGGGCCTGGTGCAGACCTTAGGCGTGTACTTCGACACCATCGTGGTCTGTACCATTACCGCCTTCCTGATCCTGCTCGGCCCGGAGGTAGCCTACGGCGAAGATGCCGAGGGCGTATCACTGACGCAGGCGGCCTTGTCCGCCGAGGTTGGCCACTGGGGCATTCACTTCGTCAGCTTCATCTTGTTCTTCCTGGCCTTTTCTTCCATCCTGGGCAATTACTACTTGGCAGAGGCCAACCTGGAATATCTCACCACGAATAAGACGGTGCTCAATACCTTCCGTCTCGTGGTGCTGTTCTTCGTCTGGTTTGGTGCCGTCGGTTCCCTGCCATTGGTCTTTGCCCTGGCGGATACCGGTGCGGCGACGATGGTGATCCTGAATATCATCGCCATTGTTCCGCTATCCGGCGTGGCCATTCAATTGTTAAAGAACTTCAACGAGCAGCGCAGTAAGGGAGTCGATCCAGTCTTCCACCGCGATATGCTTCCGGATGTGCCCGGCGTGGAGTGCTGGGACGGCTCCGATCCCGTGACCCGCCGCAGCGATGCTGACCGCAAAATCTTGCGCGATCGCGGCGAGGCCGATCGCTATTAATATCGCTATTAATGAGGAAGGTGCAGTGACATGGAAAGAATGACCGCCTTTGTGCACGGCAACGTGCAAGGAGTGGGCTTTCGCTGGTGGACGCGATCGCGCGCCCTGGAACTAGGCCTTGCTGGGCATGCGACCAACCTGGCAGATGGCCGCGTGCAGGTTGTCGCTGAGGGCCCGCGCGCAGACTGCGAGAAGCTCTTGGAACTGTTGCAAGAGGAACCAAGCACCACCCGCCGTCCCGGCAGCGTCGATCTCGTGGTCGAGCAGTGGGCCGCTGCGAAGGGCGAAAGCGGCTTTGTCGAACGCTAATAGCCAACCCAATGCTTGCTGCAACTCCTGTCTTAAAGGCTTGCTACACTATCCCAAATGCACCTGAAATCGCTGACGCTCAAAGGCTTTAAGTCATTCGCGTCGGCGACGTCTCTCAAATTTGAGCCGGGCATCTGCGCTGTTGTCGGCCCGAACGGTTCCGGCAAATCCAACGTTGTCGATGCCCTTGCCTGGGTCATGGGAGAGGCCAGCGCGAAAACCCTGCGCGGCGGAAAGATGCAAGACGTCATCTTCGCCGGGGCAGGCGACCGCAAGCAATTGGGCAGGGCCGAGGTCACGCTCACCATCGATAATGCCGATGGTGCGCTGCCCATCGAGTACTCCGAGGTATCCGTTACCCGCCGTATGTTCCGCGATGGCGCGAGCGAATACGAAATCAACGGGGCAAAGGCCCGGTTGATGGATATCCAGGAGCTGCTTTCTGATTCCGGCATTGGCCGGGAGATGCACATCATCGTGGGGCAGGGCAAGCTTTCTGAAATCCTGGAGTCGCGCCCCGAGGATCGCCGTTCCTATATCGAGGAAGCCGCAGGCGTCCTCAAACACCGCCGCCGCAAAGAAAAGGCCCAGCGCAAGCTTACGGGCATGCAGGCCAATTTGGACCGCCTGCAGGATTTGACCGATGAGCTGGGAAAACAGCTAAAACCCCTGGCGCGGCAGGCAGAGGCCGCCCAGCGCGCGGCGACGGTGCAGGCGGATGTGCGCGATGCGCGCCTGCGCCTGGCCGGAGACCGCATCGTCGGCCTGCGGCAGAAGCTTTCCGCTGCCGAGCAGACCGCGACGGTCCTATCTACCCAAGTGGAAGAGACCACGGCGCAGCTCGAAGCGGCGACCGAGCACCAAATGGAGCTGGAAACCCAGCTGGAGGAGGTCAACCCGCAGGCAGAGGCTGCCCAAAAACTGTGGTTTGATCTCTCCACCCTGTCCGAGCGCATTGCGGCGACCCAGCGCATCGCAGAGGAGAGGGCGGATAATGCCGGGTCCCAGGTCGCCTATGCCGGCCAGAATCCGGATGATCTTGAGGCCAAGGCGACGCGCGCGGACGAGGAGCACGAGGAGCTCTTGGAAGCGGCAGAAGAAGCTGCGGAGCGGTTGGAAAGCATCCGGGAGGAAGTAGCGGAGCGTCGGCAAGCATTCGAGGCCGCAGAGCACGAACATATGGCGCAGGTGCGCGCTATTGCGGACCGCCGCGAGGGCGTCGTGCGCCTTTTTGCCGCCGAGGAAAAGGCCGCGGGGCAGGTGGCCAGCGCGGAAGAGGAATTGGCGCGGCAAGAAGAGGCCGTGGCCTCGCTGCAGCAACGCACTCAGAACGCGCAGGCAGAAGCCGCTGAGGTAGCGCAGAAGCTGGATAATTATGCTGCGGAGCGCCAGCCTTTGGAGGAAGCGCATACGCGGGCTGCCAGCGAGTCGGGCGCTGCCGATAAGCGCTTGGACCAGCTCCGCGATGCCCAGCGCGAGCGCGAGCGCAGTGTCTATACGCTGCAGTCCCGCATCGATACGCTATCCCAGACTATCCCTGAGCCGGTCGAGGTAGGTGAGGAATTCCAGCCATTGGCCGCATACATTTCTACGACCTACGAGTCAGCGGTTGCGGCCGCCTTGGGCACCTTCGCTGAAGCACAGGCGGGTCAGCTGACCGAAGGGTTGATTGCGGATTTGGAGAAGGGCCCGCGCTCGGCGCTGCTGGATGCGGCAGCGACCGCGCCTGCAAGCTCATGGCGCGTCGATGCCGATCTTCCGCCGCAGACCTCCTGGCTGCTGGATCACATAACGGTCCAACCTGCGGTTTCAACGGCATTGCACCGGCTGCTTGCCGATGTCGTCCTCGTCCCCGATATTGCCCACGGTCGGCGGCTCGTCTCCGATGATCCGCGCCTGCGTGCCGTGACTGCTTCCGGCGTCGTCATCGGCGAAGGGTGGGTCGAGGTCGGTACCGGATCCTCGTCTACCGTGGAGGTTTCCGCTCGCATCGCGGAGGCCGAAGAGGAGCTAGAGCAAGCCAATCAGGCCCTGGACGAGCTCTCCGGCACCCTGGAGGGAGCAAGGATTGCTGCCGAAGATGCCCGCGTGACGGCCGCGTCCGCGAAGGCAGCTTTGCGGGAGCACGATACCGAGGTTGATGCTTGGAAGCGCGATCACCACCGCTTGGAAAAGCAGTACGAGGCCAATAAAGCGGAGCTGGAAAAGTCCGCCCAGCGCGCCACCGAGATTGAGGTGCGGTTGCAGAAAGCCAACCAAGAGCTTGCCGATGCCCGCGATAGGCTCGCCCGCGTCGACGCCGACGATCAACCAGACGAGCCCTCGTCCGCAGATAGGGATGCCGCCTCGGCCGCGCTGGAAGAAGTAAAGTCCATGGAAATAGAGGCCCAAGTTGCCGCCCGCTCGGCGCAAGAGCGCGTGGGCCAAGTTGCCGGCAAGGCCGATAATCTGCGGCGCCAGGCCCAACACGAACGCCAAGCGAAGGCCCGCCATGAACAGGCGATGGCCCGCCGCAAGGCACAGGGCCAATTGGCCGCTACAGTGGCACGACACGCACAGGACTTGGCCGCGCGGGCGAACCAACTCTTAACCCGCGCCACCTCTGAGCGCGATGAGTTTTTGCACGAGCGCAACTCCTTAAATTCCCAATTGCAGCAGGCCAAGCAGGCGGTCTCGGCTGCACGCCAAAATAGCGACCGGCTAACCGCGCGGGCGCATGAAGCAGAACTGGCGCGCTCGCAGGCGCAGGTGCGCCTGGATGAAGCGGAGAAAAAGATTGGCGAACAGCTGGGCATCGCCATCGCTGACCTGCTGCGCGATTTCACCCCGGGCGAAGACTTTGACCGCAGCGCGGAAAAGTCGCGGCTGCAGCAGGCGGAAAAGGATCTGAATTCGCTGGGCAAGGTTAATCCCTTGGCCTTGGAAGAATTTAAGGCGCTGGAAGAGCGATACAGCTACCTGTCCACCCAGCTCGATGACGTCATCCAAGCCCGGAAGGATCTCGCCGGGGTGATTTCGGACGTGGATAAGCAGATCCTGCAGCTGTTTACCGATGCCTGGCGGGATGTGGAAGCAGAGTTTCCCAAGGTATTCAATACCCTCTTTCCGGGTGGAGAGGGCCGGTTGATCCTTACCGAGCCAGAAGACATGCTCACCACCGGCATCGAGGTAGAAGCCCGCCCGCCCGGTAAGAAGGTCAAGCGCCTGTCGCTGCTTTCCGGCGGTGAGAAATCCCTTACCGCACTGGCCATGCTCGTGGCTATCTTCCGCGCACGCCCCAGCCCGTTCTATGTCATGGATGAGGTCGAGGCAGCGCTTGATGATGTCAATCTGCGCCGGCTCATCGCCTTATTCGAGGAGTTGCGGAAGGATTCCCAGCTTATTGTCATCACGCACCAAAAACCCACCATGGATGTGGCCAACGTCCTTTATGGCGTGACCATGCGCGGTGATGGCATCACCCGGGTCATTTCCCAGCGCATGAATCCAGCCGGACTCGCGCCGGGAGCCGAGCAAGCAAGCCAGGATGCAACGCGGCTTGGAGTTGATGCGCCGCAATCAACGGAATAAAAGATTTCGCCTCCCTTATGTGCCGCAAGCCCGAAAGGCTGGCACTATAGAGGCATGAATTCTTTATGGTTATGGATCGGCATAGCAATCGTTGTCATTGTGCTGATTGTCGTCTTTATTGCAATTGGCAAAAAGCGCGGTGAATCCAAGAAGGTTTCTTTCGAGAAACCCAAGGAAGAAGAGCCAAAGCAGCTAACCCAAGAGCAAAAGTCCGGCAATTACCAGGCGAAGTCTGGCTTCAACTTTGCCCCAGCGGGCGCGAAAGAACCCGAGAAGGTAGCGCAGGAGAAGCCACAGCAGGCTAAGCAGGAGCAGCAGCCGGCGCCTTCGGAGAAAGTGGAGCCCACCGCCACCGATATCGCGAATGCCCAGCTCAACGGTGAAGAGCCGCCGGTGGCCAAGCGATCTGCACCGGCTAAGGATAAAGGCACTGCACCCGAAAAGGCAGCCAAGCAGGATAAGGACACAGGAAAAGACAACGGCGCTGGCGATGAAGCTAAGGCCGATTCCGAGTCTACTTCCACTCCGGAAGCCAAGTCCAAGCCTGCCGCGGATAAGACCGAAGATAAGGGTGCTGCCGGTACGGCCGCAGCTGGGGGAGTCGGCGCCGCTGCTGCTGCAGCCTCTGGTGACCGCCAGGAATCCGCCGCAGATGATGCAGATAAGGAACCTGCAGATCAGGCAGAGGATCAATCTGATAAGCCGGCTTCCGCGCAGGCTTCCACACCTGCTTCTGGTGAGAAGGAAGCAGAAGAAAAAGAAGCAAAGGGCAGCGAGCAATCCGCCCCAGCTGCTGCCGAGAAACCTGCGGCAGCGAGCGCAGGCGAACGCGGCGAGCCGGACCATGAAGAAAAAGCCCCAGAAGACGTTGTATCCGTCGAGGCCGCCGAGGTAGAAGATGAATCGCCAGTCTTTGACGCGGTGGTAGATGATAAAGACGCAGACCACATCGAAGAACGCGTCGATAACCACGAGGAAGCCGAAGAAGCCGCAGCTGCAGCCGATGCACAAACGGATGCGGCGGAAGCGGCCAAGGAACAAACGCCTGTACCAGATGGCGAGCCTGCCGCGGCGGGCCAGCCCACCGAGGACATTGCTCCGGCGGGAGGCCGCCTCGGCCGACTGCGCGGCCGCCTCTCTCGTTCCCAGAACGCCATCGGCCAAGGACTGATGGGGATCCTTTCCGCCGGTGATCTGGATGAAGACGCCTGGGAGGAAATCGAAGATACCCTCATCATGGCGGACCTTGGCACCAAGTCCACGATGAAGGTCACCGATTCTTTGCGTGACAAGATCGCTGAGCGTGGCGTGTCGAGCGAAGAAGAAGCACGTGCGATGCTGCGTGAATGCCTCATCGAGGCCTGCCACCCAGAAATGGATCGCTCCATTCGCGCGATGCCTAATGACGGCAAGCCGGCCATCGTGATGGTCGTGGGCGTTAACGGCACCGGTAAGACCACCACCACCGGTAAGCTCGCCCGCGTCCTCGTATCGATGGACCACAGCGTATTGCTGGGTGCGGCAGATACCTTCCGAGCCGCAGCAGCCGATCAGCTAGAAACGTGGGGGCGCCGCGTGGGCGCCGAAACCGTACGCGGCAAGGAAGGCGCAGACCCTGCCTCCGTGGCCTTTGATGCCGTGGCCACCGGTGTGGAGCAGCAGGTCGATGTCGTTTTGGTTGATACGGCCGGCCGCCTGCACACCTCGACCGACCTGATGGATCAGCTGGGCAAGGTCAAGCGCGTTGTAGAAAAGAAGACCGAGGTTGATGAGGTTCTCTTGGTCCTCGATGCCACGGTGGGCCAAAACGGTCTGGCACAGGCACGCATTTTCCGCGAGGTTGTGGATATTTCCGGCGTGGTGCTTACCAAGCTGGATGGCACGGCGAAGGGCGGCATCGTCTTCCAGGTGCAAGAAGAATTGGGTGTTCCAGTCAAGCTTGTGGGCTTGGGTGAGGGTGCCGATGATCTTGCACCATTCGAAGTCGAAGGATTCGTCGATGCCTTGTTAGGCGAGAAATAGGGACTCCTTCAACCGGCTTAGATAACTCCCCAGGACCCCGGCTGCTTACAAAAGCGAGAAAGCCGCGGGCGCTGGGGAGTTTTCTCTCGCCTATGTGCCGTGCATGTATGCCCCGCGAGCATGGGATGCCCTGAATTACTGTGATCTGGATTGGGTTGGTGAGCAATGGTAATCTGGTAGGGCTGTATTTAGTGATTTGGTGCGAAATTCGCACCAATCCAAGACCAAGGTTCGTGAGGCAAGTATTTCGTGACGCTACTTTTTGCTGTCCTCCTTGCGGCATTGGCAGTGATCTTGGCACCGGTGACCGTAAAGGTCATGGACCGACAGGCAGGCTATCCATTAGCTGGCCTTTTTCTCATTGCGGCGGTGCTCATTGCTAAGGATTTTTCTGCCATTGCAGCGGGAGAGGAACTCAGTTTCCAAGCCACCTGGGTACGCGATTTTATTGCACCGGGGGTTGACGTAAGTTTCGCTCTGCGTGGAGATGCATTGAGCATCTTCTTCGCCATGTTGGCTCTTGTCATTGGCGCTGTCGTGTTGACGTACTCGGCAGCCTATCTCCCTAAAAACGAGGGAAATACGAGCTTTTATACACTGATGACGGCATTCACGCTGTCCATCTTGTTACTGGTTCTGGCCAATGACGTTGTTGTCCTATTCCTCGCCTGGGAGCTTGTCTCCTTGGCATCTTTCATGCTCATCGCGCGTTCTGGCTCTGGGGGAGAGGCAGGTTCCCAGCGCACCTTAATTCTGACGTTTATCGGTGGCCTTACGCTATTGACGGCATTAGGCATTGCCGCAGTGACCACTGGTTCGACCACCATTTCTGAGATCCTCGCATCCTCGGTATGGGATGAACGACCAGGTGTGACCGCAAGCGTTGCCGTGCTAATCGCGGCTTCTGCCTTTACCAAGTCCGCTCAATTCCCATTCCACTTCTGGCTGCCAGAAGCCATGGCCGCCGCTACGCCAGTCTCGGCGTTCCTGCATGCCGCGGCCGTGGTCAAGGCGGGCATCTACTTGCTCATTCGCTTCTCCACGATCTTTTACGACGTCGCGGTGTGGAACTGGGTGCTCATCGTCGTCGGTATGGGTACGGCGGTTATGTCCGCGGTATTTGCGGTGCAAAAGACGGACCTGAAGAAGCTGACCGCTTATTCCACCGTGTCCCACTTGGGTTGGATCGTCGCCACTATCGGTGTGGGCACCCCGTTCGCTATCGGTGCGGCACTGGTACACACCTTGGCACACGCGCTCTTCAAGTCCTCGCTGTTCATGCTCATCGGCGTCATTGACCATGAAGCAGGTTCGCGCGATATCCGCCGCCTTGGCCCGCTGTGGAATAAGATGCCGTGGACGTTTGGCTCTGTAGTCATCGGCGCCGCATCCATGGCTGCGGTACCTCCGCTGCTGGGCTTTGTGTCCAAGGAAGGCATGCTCACTGCCTTTGAGGATGCCCCCATTGGCGGCGCAGGCCAAGCAATCTTGCTTGCCGTGGCAGGAATCGGTGCCTTCTTTACCTTCACCTACTCAGCAAAGATCGTCTTCGGCGCATTCTTCGATGGGCCACGGTCCATGGACGATGTCCACGAAGCCCCAGTTTCCCTGTGGCTTCCTGCAGCGCTACCGGGCTTTATGTCCCTGCCGCTCGTCTTCGTCCTGGGCATTTTCGATGAGCCTTTGGAGCATGCCGTTGGCGCCGTGGGCATGGAAACGCATGCTCACCTTGCGGTATGGCATGGAATCAACGTGCCATTTATCATTTCGATCCTCGTGCTGGTAGCCGGAATTGCGGCCATCTTTGTCCGCAAGAAGATGTGGCCGGCTTTCGAGGGACGCAACTTCATGCCGCGCAGCGGCAACGAGCTCCTGCAAAGCCTGCAAGATGGCTGCGCCAAGCTCGGCCAGGTATTGGGCAAAATGTCCGATTCCCACAATCCGTCTCGCCACATTTTGCCGATTGTCATCGTGGTTATTGTTCTTGCTGGTACTACGTTGTTCGGCGAGGGAGTCGACGGCGTACCGCTGCAACCGCGCGTCGATGGGCTAGACAACCCGTGGGACCTGCTGCCATTGGGCATTATTGCGTTGTCCGTATTCGGGCTGGTGCGCACCAAGAACCGCCTTACCGGCGCCGTCATGATCGGCATTGCGGGTACAGGCGTTACCTTGCAGATGTTCCTCTTGGGCGCACCGGATGTGGCACTTACCCAGTTCATGGTGGAAGCACTGTCTGTGGTCGTCATGATGATGGTGCTGCGTTACCTGCCAGAGACCTTCCAGCCGGTTACGGATAAATCTCGCAGGGTGGGCTCCATCGGCATCGCCGTATTGGCCGGTGTTGCGGCCTTCCTCGGAGTCTGGGGCCTGATGGGTCGGCACGAACGCTCGGACCTGGCGCTGTGGTACCTCGACAAGGCACCGGATATCACGGGTGGCGATAACGTCGTGGCCACCATCATCGTGGAATTCCGTGCACTCGATACCTTGGGCGAGCTGTCCGTGCTGGGCATGGCCGCCGTCGTTATTGCAGCCATTACCACCACGCTGCCGCGCTTCCCGTTCAGCTCGGGCACGCGCCCGGCACCATTCGGTCAGTCGCAGCTGAACTCCGTACCGTTGCGTAAGGGAATCAATATTGTCATTCCTTTGCTCATCATCATGTCCGTCATCGTGTTCTTCCGCGGACACAATGCTTCCGGCGGCGGATTCCCCGCTGCGCTCATCATGGGTGCGGCCATTGGTCTGACCTATCTGTCCCGCGGCTCCGATGAGATTGTCTTCGGACGCATGACCCCAGTGCACCTCACCGGCATTGGCATCATTACGGCGCTGTTGGCAGGCTTTATCGGTTACTGGCACGACGGACTTGGCAATGGTGGTTTCCTCACTGCCTTGCACGGTGAGGCCTTTGGCCAGCACTGGACGACATCCCTCATCTTCGACCTCGGTATTTACTTGGCGGTGTTGGGCATGCTCACGATGGCCATCAACGCCTTGGGCGGCTACCTCAGGCCTGGTACCGAGCGGGACTTCCTGCCATGGATCCACGATGATGACTCGGCTCTGCCGGCGACGCCGCGCATTGCCGTTGAGGATGCGGACGATCCGTACCCAGAACCAATCAACCCGTCGACGGATCCGCTTGCTTTGCTCAGCCCTAAAGAGGCAAAGACAAAGACAAAGCAACGTCGCCGTTCTAACGCCAACCGAGGAGGGGAGAAGTAATGATTCTCGCGTTAACTATCGCCATCCTCATCGGTGGCGCCGTCTACCTCATTCAACAACGCGGCTTGGTTCGCATTGTGTTGGGCATGATGGCATTCGGTCACGGTGCCAACCTGACCTTGTTGGCCACTGGCGTGTACTCCTACCGAGGTGAAGCCTTTCCCTCGGAAGTACCCCATGACCAGATGGCCGATCCGCTACCGCAGGCATTCGTTCTGACGGCCGTTGTTATCTCCATGGCAACCTCCACCATCCTGTTGACCATGGCTGCAATGGGCAAAAATGATGACACCGATGTAGTGGAGCCCGTTGATGACAACACCATCGATCACGCATTTTCTACCTTGGGCCGCGATGCCCAGAACCGTGCGATTTTGGAAGAGTCCGCAAACGAGCTCGATCGCATTGGCCGGGTAGACCACGACACCCCCGTGGCTGAGCGCGGGGTAAATAGGAAGAAGGAGGATGACAAATAATGGCTGATGTTGTAGCCCAACTTCTTCCGCTTTTCCCGGCAATTCCGCTTATTGCCGCGGCTCTTGCCCTGTTAGCACCGTGGCGCGCTGTCCGCGATGCAATCATGCTCATCATCCCCGGAATCGGTGCCCTGGCCGGCCTGGGACTGTTGATCTACACCATGAACAATGGGGTAGTGGCGCATACCGTGGGCCTCTACGTAGGCAATGTGGGTATTCCTTTGGTAGCGGATGCCTTCTCCGCGCTAATGATTATCACCACGATGATCGTGGCCTTTGGCGCTAACTGGTTCGCCATCGTGGGCGGGGAGACTAAATCCCGTTACTATCCCTCGCTCACCCTGATCCTTATCACCGGTGTGTGCGGTGCGCTGCTGACCGCTGATCTCTTTAACTTCTTCGTGTTTATTGAGGTCATGCTGCTGCCGTCCTACGGCCTTATCACTATGTCGGGCACGTGGTCGCGCCTGGCAGCAGGACGCGCGTTCGTCCTCGTCAACCTTTTCGCCTCCACGCTGCTGGTAGTTGGTGTCGGTTATATCTATTCCGTCACCGGCTCGGTTAACTTGGCTGCCTTGCAGGGAGCCGCCGCTGGCAATGGTCCGGTTACCGTCGCTGCGGGAATTATTCTCATTGCGATTACCGCCAAGGCCGGCGTGTTCCCAGTGCAGTCCTGGCTGCCGCGTACCTACCCGGGTACCTCGGCCGCGGTGATGGGGCTCTTCTCCGGCCTGCACACGAAGGTCGCCGTCTACATGCTCTACCGGCTGTACGTGCAGCTTTTCGATCTAGACCAGCGGTGGAACGTGCTCATCATCGTCCTCATGCTGATCTCGATGATGATCGGTGCCTTTGGTGGCCTGACCGAAAAGACCATTCGCCGCGTGCTGGGTTACCAGATGCTCAACGGTATGCCGTTCATCTTGGTGATGCTGGCCTTTACCTCGGAAGATCCGAGCCGCGCCTTGGCTGCCGGTATCATGTACACGATTCACCACATGGTGACCGTTGGCTCGTTGATCCTTGCCTCCGGTGCTATTGAAGAGACTTACGGCACGGGTGACTTAACCAAGCTATCCGGCCTCGCACGCCGCGATACCATCATCGCCTGGATTTTTGCCGCCGGTGCCTTCTCCGTTGTAGGCTTCCCGCCATTTTCCGGCATGTGGGGCAAGCTCATGATCGTATTCGAGGTTGCCCGCACTGGCGGTGCTTGGGCTTGGATTGCAATTGCCGCCATCATCGTCGCCTCCTTCGCAGCATTCTTGGCGATGTTGCGCGTCTGGCGCGAAGCCTTCTGGGGGCAGGATTTGCCCTCGGACAAGGTTCCAGATGAGCTCATCATCCGTAAGAAATTGATGGCGCCTTCTGCAGCGCTCATCCTGGTTTCGCTGGGCATGTTTATTTTCTCCGGCGTAGTTATTGAGGCGGTGGAAACCGCAGCCGAGCAGTTGCTGGACACGACGGCTTATACTGACACCATCTTGGGCGATGACTCAGCCGCACTACCTAATATCGATGACATTCAGGAGGGCCGATAAATGCATGCTGTAGCTTATGCACTCTGGCTCATCAAGGAGATTTTCGTTGCTGGGTTCACCCTGGCGATGTCAGCATTTAAGCCCGATAACGAGTACCACCCGGTGATCATCCGGTATCCACTGCGCGTTACTAGCGCCTGGGAGATCTTCTGGTTTACTTCGTCCATCACCGCCACTCCCGGCACGTTGTCTTTGGGACTTCGCGAACCACCGCGGAAGGGTCTGCCTCGTATCGTGCTGGTACAAGCGGTACAGGGCTCTGATCCTGCGTCGATTGTGGCTGATTTGGCCGATATGGAAGAGCACGTGGCCCCGCGCGTTAAGAGCATCGACTATGGCGTTCCTGGGCAAGGGGATACGACGGAGCTCGATGAGGCTTTCTACGAATTCCCGCTGGATACCCTTGGGCGTTATATGCGTTCACCGGATCTCGCGCGGGCGGAGGATACTCCGCTCTCGGAGAGTCAGGCGGACGTTGAAAAGCCCAAGCACCTCGCCCGGAAAATGCAACGCAGGAAGGAGACCGACCGATGATTGATTTTGCAACATTGTCCCCATTCGGTTGGGTTGTACTAGTGTGCGTGTTCATCATGGGCGGTGCCGCATGGGGCGGGGTGTTATTGGCGCTGCGCACCCGCGATGAGCTCACCCGCGCGGTGATGTCAGACATCGTCTTTTACGGCATGATTTGCATGTACCTTGGCTGGTCAATGATCAACAATGCCCCCTTGGCCTATGACATTGCCCTCATTGGCGCCATCGCAGCCGGTATTTTGCCGACCTTGTCTATGGCCCGCATTATTTCGAAAGGGCGGCGGTAAGCCATGGCTGTATACGAGATTATTGCTTCGGTCCTGCTCATTGTGGCCACCATCCTCGTGGTGGCAACCGTGGTTTCCTTGTGGCGCGCACCGGATGCCCTGACCCGAGCCAACCTGATGGGCCCGACCGTGGGGTTGGCTGTGCCGCTTATCATCGTCGCCAAGCTTGTGGTGGATTTTGGTCAGGATGGCTTTTCGCTTGGCCTTCTTATCAAGGGGCTCCTCGCGTGCTTTGGCGTCTGGATTATCGGCTCGGTGGGATCGTTTTATCTGGGGCGTTCCATCTATGGCGTTGCGGTTACTGACGTCAAACACGCTAAACACAATAATGAGAAAATTCAGACCGTCTACGCTGATGAAGACGAAATCTAGGGTTATCTTTCCCTAATCAGTAGCGCGGGTTCGTACCTTCTCCACGGAGGGGGTGCGGCCCGCGTTTCTTATCGGCTGCCGCAGTGCTTACCGCAGCCGATCAAGCCGTAACCTACCGATTGCCACCGTAATTCGGGCACATTCGGAAGTTGGGCGGGGTTAGACTAGAACGCAGCATATCCGCGCCATGCTTGGCCGCCGAATTAGACTTTTCCGTAGGAGGATTAAATGAAATTAATTACCGCCATTGTTAAACCGTTTACCTTGCCGGATATCCGGGAGGCATTAAAACAACAAGATGTGCATGGGCTTACCGTGACCGAAAGCCAGGGCTTTGGGCAGCAGAGCGGGCACAGCGAGGTTTACCGCGGCGCGGAGTACGCCACGGACTTTGTACCCAAGGTGAAGTTGGAAGTTTTGACCGCTGATGACCATGTGGAAGACCTTATTGACGCCATTGTGGATGCCGCTTATACCGGCAAGATTGGCGATGGCAAGATTTGGATTACCCCTGTAGAAGACGTCATCCGCATCCGCACCGGGGAGCGCGGCGAGACCGCCCTCTAAGCAACAATGGTGGCAGCATCCGCTCTTCGCAGCGAAGCCTACGCCGCGGCGGTGCGCGTACTCCAGGATTTGGACCTACCGCCGCACACGGCGCTAGCTGCAACTGGCTCTTTGGCCAGGCAGGAGATGACTCCCTATTCCGATATTGATGTCATCTTGATCGTCTCGCAGGACCACGAGCCGGATCCCAGCCTGGTAGAGGATTTGTGGTACCCGGTGTGGGATGCCAAATATCGGTTGGACTTCGCCTTGCGCACCCCACAGGAGTGCGCTGAAATTGCCCTGCAGGACGCCTCGGCTGGCTTCGCGCAGTTGGATCTGACCTACATCGCAGGCGAGAAGGTGCTTGTCGATGACGCCCGTCAGCGCCTCCTAAGCGCATGGCGGCGGCAACTACAGCGGGGCTTTGATAGCTTTGTCGATATTGCCATTGCGCGGTGGAACCGTTCTGGCGCCGTTGCCACCATGACCAACCCAGACCTGAAGAACGGGCGTGGGGGTTTGCGCGATATTCAGCTCTTGCGCGCTTTAGCTCTAGGAAATCTGTGTGATCTGCCCGCGCTGGAGGAAGAGCGGCGGCTGTTACTCGATGCACGAACCCTTTTGCACGTAAAGGCTCGCCGACACCGCGATATTTTGGACCCGGATTTTGCTGCCGATATTGCTGATGAATTGGGGTTTAGCAGCCGCTATGAGCTAACGGCAGCGTTGGTTACTGCGGCAACCGCTATCGACGATGCGGTAGAGCGTAGCTTGGCCACAGCAAGGGGCGTTTTGGGCAGTCGCGGCGCTGGTCCGGCACAGGGCCGGGATCGCGTGCGGCGGCCCCTCGACGTGGATGTCGTAGCGGACGGGGCAGTTATCTCTCTGGCCCGCACGCCTAATTATGCAGATCCATGGCTGCTGACCCGCGTTGGGGCGGCCGCGGCCCGGACGGGTTATTCCGTTTCGGCAAAGACGTGGCGGGCATTGCAGGAGCTGCCGCCCCCACCGGAGCGGTGGTCACGGGCGGCCGTGGATGACTTTTTCGCTATTTTATCTTCGCCGTCCAATACCCCACGGGTGATTGCGGAGTTGGATCGCTATGGGCTGTGGGAGCGTTTAGTCCCCGAATGGGGCCATGTGCGCGGATTATTGCCCAGGGAACGCAGCCACATGCATTCCGTGGATTATCACTTGGTTGCCACCGTGACGCGCTGCGCCGAGGTGCGCACATCGGTGGCCCGCCCAGATCTCCTCCTCTTGGCTGCGTTGTATCACGATTTGGGAAAGGGCCATGACCGCCCGCACGAGCAAGTAGGAGCAGAGATGGCGGCGCGGCAGGCCGCGCGCATGCGGTTTAACCTTGCAGATATCTCCCGCGTGCAAACCGTGGTGGCAGAGCATACGAGCCTGGCGCGATTGGCGGCGACGATGGATCCGCGCTCGGATGCCGCGCGCGATGCCCTATTAAACGCCTGCCATTATGACCAATTGACCATTTCGCTGCTTGCGACCTTATCCAAGGCGGATGCCTTATCGACGGGCCCTGGCGTGTGGTCTGCTCGCACCGCACAGGCGCAGGCCCTTATCGTCGCTCGCGCTTTAGAAGCGAATAAGCCTCGCATAGTCACCCGCCCTTTAGTTCGCGTTCCGCAGGACGAGCATGGAGTAGGGCTTGCGGTTGATTGGCAGGAGGAAGTGGTCACAGTGACCTGGTCCGGCGCCAATAAGGCAGAGTTTAAGCGCATTTTTGCGTTGATATCTGCCCTGGGGTGGACCATCGTGCGGGCCAATTTCGTGCGCGGTGATGCTGGTGACTATCAGGCGGAATTTGTCATCCGCACCGTGCAAAAGACGCTGAGAGAGGCCGCGGAACCGGACCGGTTTATCCAGTCCTATAATTCGCGGACATATACCGAGCTTCCTGAGATCGCAGGTGAGCCCACGACGGCGGCGTTTAACGTGGGCGGAATCTTAGAGATTCGCACCGTGGAGAGGATAGGCGCGTTGGGCTATCTGGTGGAGGCTTTGCCGGAGTTTATGTGGCTGCGCCATGAGATCCTGGGTGCCACGATGATTGTGCACGTTTTCTTTGGCGCTTCGGTTTCTCGCGCCCAGGTGGTGGGGAATGTGACCAGGGCCCTGGCTAGGGACTAAGATTGAATAATTGAACTTTAGATCGATCTAATTTAAGGGAGCGCATCCGTAGTGTTTGACTCACTATCAGACCGCCTACAGTCAGCCCTGGCGGGCCTGCGCGGCAAGGGCAAATTAACTGAGGCGGATATCAACGCCACGACTCGTGAGATTCGTTTGGCCTTGCTGGAAGCTGACGTTTCTCTAACGGTGGTGCGCGGGTTTATCAAGCGCATCAAGGAACGCGCCCGCGGCGCGGAAGTATCTGAGGCGCTCAACCCCGCCCAACAGGTGGTCAAGATCGTCAATGAGGAGCTCATTGAGATCCTAGGCGGAGAAACCCGCCGGTTGAACTTGGCCAAGAATCCACCGACCGTCATCATGCTGGCCGGTCTGCAGGGTGCTGGTAAAACCACCTTGGCCGGTAAATTGGCCAAGCACCTCACGAAGCAGGGGCACACCCCGATGCTCGTGGCCTGTGACTTGCAGCGCCCAGGAGCCGTGCAGCAGCTGCAGATCGTCGGCGAGCGCGCGGAAGTCCCGACCTTCGCTCCAGACCCAGGTACCTCCCTGGATTCCAATGACCACGAGATGGGTACCTCGCACGGGGACCCGGTGGACGTCGCCAAGCGCGGTATTGCTGAGGCAAAGCAAAAGCAGCACGATGTGGTCATCATCGATACTGCCGGCCGCTTGGGTATTGATGAAACCCTGATGACGCAGGCGCGCAATATCCGCGATGCCGTCAATCCGAATGAAGTCCTGTTCGTCATCGACTCCATGATTGGTCAGGACGCCGTGCAAACGGCGGAGGCCTTCCGCGATGGCGTGGACTTTACCGGTGTGGTTCTCACGAAGCTGGATGGTGACGCCCGCGGTGGTGCAGCGCTGTCCATTCGTGAGGTGACCGGTAAGCCGATTTTGTATGCGTCCACCGGTGAGAAGCTCGATGATTTTGATGTCTTCCACCCAGAGCGCATGTCTAGCCGCATTCTGGGCATGGGTGACCTGCTCTCCCTGATTGAGCAGGCGGAAGCCACCCTGGATCACCAGAAGGCCGAAGAAGCAGCCTCTAAGCTTGGCTCCGGCGAGCTCACGCTGAATGACTTCTTGGACCAGATGCTGATGATCCGCAAGATGGGTCCAATTGGCAACCTGCTGAAGATGATGCCTGGCGGCAAGCAGATGAATGAAATGGCCGCCATGGTGGATGAAAAGCAGCTGGATCGCATCCAGGCCATCATCCGCGGTATGACCCCAGAAGAGCGCGAGAACCCGAAGATCTTGAACGCGTCGCGCCGCAAGCGCATTGCCAATGGTTCCGGTGTGAGCGTTTCTGAGGTCAACCAGCTCATTGAGCGCTTCAACCAGGCCAAGAAGATGATGTCCAAGATGGCCGGCCAATTTGGCATGGGCGGTGGCGGACGTTCTGCCACCAAGAAAAAGCCCAAGGGCCGCAAGGGCAAAAACGGCAAGCGCAAGAAGGGCAAGGGCGGCGGTGGCAACCGCGGCCCCAAGATGCCGGGTGGTATGCCAGGAATGGGCGGTGGTATGCCGTCGATGGAAGAGCTACAGCAGCTGCAGCAGCAAATGGGCGGTGCCGGCGGTGCCGGTGGCCTTGGCGGTGGAAAGATCCCCGGCATGCCCAAGATGCCCAAGGGCATGGAGAATATCGACCTCGATAACCTCAACTTTGGCAAGGGCAAAAAGTAGCCGCGCAGAGACATAAATAGAAGGTGGCCCATGACCTCTCAGGTCATGGGCCACCTTTGTGCGTGCCGTCGCGGGGGAGCGTCTACACCGGATCGTTTTCTGGGGCAGTGGGGTACGGCACTGGGTTGGCGCGCCGCGTGCCACCGGTGGTGGGGGCAGCAGGCGATTCCTCTAGTGCTGCCTCCGCCTCTTCGGGAGAGATTTCTGGCGCCTCTTGCTGGACCTTTTCACCGTTCAAGAAGGGCGTGAGGGCTTCTCGGATCATCGGCATTGCGGAATCCGCAAAGGCGTTGGTGATGTGGTGCATATCGCGGTAGACCATGGTGTTACCGATGATGACCGGGCAATCACCATTAGCGTCGCAGAACCACGGCGCGGTATCGAGGGACAGCATGTTCTCGTACTGCGAAAGGACTACCGCACCTGGATCATACGGTTGGTAGACCTGCTCAAAGCGCATGCCGCAGCCTACAGCGTCTTCGTTGGCAACGTAGCACTCATCGAATTCGCGCGGCTCCCCGTCCTCATCGAATCCCCACGGGTTATCGCGGAAACCCAGGAAGGGGATATTGCGCTTGGATAGCTCTTCCCAAAAGGTTTGGTAACCGGCGGGGACAGCATCGGGGCCATGCCCGAATTCGTTTTGCGGGCGGGTGGTATTGGAGATAACCAACTCTGGCTGGGCTTCGGCAATGCGGTCCATGACCAGTTCACCCCACTCGGCGCATTCGGGGCTGACCGTGACGTCATCGCCAAGCTCGATGGGGCAACCTTGGCGCAAGAGGGGAACCAGCTTGAAACCCATCTCTCGGCCGAGGCGGTCGAGGGCAGACGAGTATTGCTCCGCGTGGGATCCTCCCACCAAATAGACTTCCTTTTCGGCAGTAGTGTCGCCGAAAATGCAGGGGGTCTTGCCGTCCCTGCGCGTTTCAAAGAAGAAATCAGCGGGCTGGCTATCGGGCACGAAGCACCAGTTTGCAGCAACCGGCGGCTGGATTCCTCTAGCCACGATGGGATCAGGTTTGATCTCTACGCCGTCCGGCGGGGTGATGTCATTAATGAACGTGGTGGCGCCGGGATATTGCTGGGGATCGAGTATCTCTGCGTCAGCGATATTTAGGGTGCGCAGCCACAGGGGCTGAATGAGCAGCAGCGCCGCGGCACAGCTGGCGACCACGGCACCGCCAATGGCTCGTCCCGCCCCAGCTCGGGTGGACAGGCTGGAGACGGCCTTGTGGGCTGGAAGATCCTCTGCTAAGGGTCGCTTGCGGTGCTGGCGCAGGGGACGCTCGATGAAGCGATGCGTGATATCTGCAAGCAGCAGGGAGATGGCAATAATAATGATGCCCAGCCACCACGACGGGGTCTGCTGGCCCAAGTACGAGGTGGACAAAATAAGCAGCGGCCAGTGCCATAGATACAGTGGATAGGCGACATCGCCTAGCCAGCGCGCCTTTTTAGAGGCCATGGCCTTGGAGATCTTGCCGCCACCGCCCAAGATGATGAGCACGGCACCGCCCAAAGGCAAAAGCGAGAGCGGTCCTGGGTAGGCGGTGGTCTCTGCGATGATGGCACCAGTAAAGACCAGCATGAAAAGGCCAAGGCCAGTAAACAGATCATAAAAACGCGCAGGAATCTTCCATGCAGAACCGTAGATGGCTAGAACCGCACCAAGGGTCAACTCCCAGGCGCGCGACCACGTGGAGTAGTAGTTTTCTGGAGTTCCGTGTAGCCCATGGCGCGAGGCATAGGCAAAGGAAATGATGGTCACCACGATGAGGATGGGGCCGGCGATTTGGTTGACCGTGGGGAAGCGGCTTGTGCGCAGTGAAGATTGCTGCGGGCGCCATTTCATTATCGCAGCCAGGATGAGGGCAAAGGCAATGCCCATCAGGTAGAACTGGCCCTGCACGGACATCGACCACATATGCTGCAGCGGGGAAGTATCGGCGGCGGCCGCAGTGTAGTCAGCGTGTTGGCGCGCCAGCTCCCAGTTCTGGTAGTACAGCATGGTTGCCGTAATTTGCTGGGTAAATTCAGTGCGCATGAGCTGCGGCGTGAAAAGGCGCACGAAGATATACGTCACACCGATGACCAAAACAAGGCTTGGTACCAAGCGGCGCAACGTGCGCCAGATTGGCCACCATGGGTTCAATGACGCGTTGGGCTTGCCGGCATAGCGCAGCTGTGAGCCTAAAAAGAAGTAACCGGAAAGCAGTAAAAAGACATCCACGCCGCCGGAGACACGACCGACAAAGACGTGGTAGATAACTACGAGGCCAATTGCGATACCGCGCAGACCATCGAGGTCATAGCGGTATCGAAAGTTGCGTGGAGAATCATTTGTCATAAAACGTCATTTCGTGCGCTTGCTCATGGGGAAACAAGCGTGGCGTACTTCTAAGCCTTCTGGGTCAAAGGTTTACGTTCGGCTAATAAGGGTACTCTTTAATGGTCTCGGAGGCATAACGAGGCAAGGTAGAATGCGGGAGACGCGGAGATTTTAAAATACTGCCTGCACACGCTAAAATGGTTCGGGTTATCGCAGTGGTGTGAACTGCTGACGATAATGAGACGTTTCATTCTGCGTAACACCGTTCCCGTCTACGGTCGGCCGGTACGTCACGCGCAGATAAAATCCAAGGGTTGAACCGGCGTGCTAAAAAGCGCGTGTCTGAACTGCCCAGTGACTAGAAAAGGAGCCATCATGGCTGTCAAAATTAAACTGCAGCGCGTAGGTAAGATCCGCGCCGCTGAATACCGCGTAGTTATCGCTGATGCTCGTACCCGCCGCAGCGGCAAGGTCATCGAGAACATTGGCATCTACCACCCGAAGGAAGAGCCTTCCCTCATCAAGATCGACTCCGAGCGCGCACAGCACTGGCTGTCCGTTGGTGCACAGCCTACCGAGCCTGTTTTGGCACTACTGAAGGTCACCGGTGACTGGCAGAAGCACAAGGGCCTGCCGGGCGCAGAAGGCACCTTGAAGGTTGCCGAAGAGAAGAAGTCCAAGCTGGACCTCTTCAACGAGGCACTGGCTGAGGCTAATAACGGCCCAACCATCGAGGCTATCACTGAAAAGAAGAAGGCCAAGGAAGAAGCAAAGAAGAAGAAGGAAGCTGAAGAGGCTGCTGCAGCTGAGACTGCCGCTGCTGCTGCCGGCGAGGCAGACGCTGAAGCAGAAGCTTCTGAGGAGTCCGCAGAGTAATCTGCTCGGTCTCTAGCGCCCTTTACTGATTAGGGCGCTGTGCATAAGCTTCATCCCCCACCTGTCATCGTTGCATTTATGCGCGATAACGAGTGGGGGATTTTGCGCGCTCGGCCAGCGCGCGGCCGACACTGAGGCTAGTGGCTAGCGCTATTCAGAGCGTGGCCGCAATTCGGGGTAATTGGCGTATACATCGCCTGGATCTTTAAAATCCATCCCGCGCAAGCTGCCTGCGACGACGGGTTTGAATAGCTGATAGATTTCCTCCCGTGGCAGTTTAGACAGGGGCCCGTCAATGGCAAGTACGGTAAACCCGTGGACGGCGGACCAAGACAGCAAGCTATTGTGTAGGAAATACTCTTTATTGGGCGTTTGGCCTTGGGCTTGGGCGTGACGGGCCAAGAGATCGAAGTAGCGCTGAATCAGATTCAGGTGCTCGCTTTTTGGATCATCGGGAGTTGAGGGGTCTACGCCGAGCATAAAGCGAAGCGCCTTCCACTCCAACATGCAACGGAAGAAGTTCGTTTCATCCAAGGCAAATTCGAGGTAGGCATACCCAACCTGCACGAGGTGATCGGGGAAGGCGAGGACGCCAGCTTTATCGGTGGTGTGGTGAAGGCGGCGCACGAGCTCGTCGGTGGCTAGTTCGGCTACCTTATCGTGCAGTTCTTCCTGATCCTTAAAGTGCCGGTAGGCCGAGGTGGGGGACACTCCTGCCGCGCGGGTGACGGCGCGGATGGTAATAGCCTCTGGGCCTTTTTCCTTTCCTAATTGCACGGCGATCCGTAGCAGCTCGTCGTGGAGGTTTCCGTGGTGGTAAGGCTTGTTATGAGACTGCGATGTATCCAAAATCTGTCCTAACGGTGTGTGTATTCCAATTAGCCTGTAAGCATCGTTAAAAGCATTAGTGCCGGTTGCCCGTCTGACTGTTCTGTCGGAGAGTCCGAGTTCACATCCGGTAGGGGTGCGGCAACGCTATGCACTATATAGGCGGGTAAGTGCACAATGTTACCTGGGGCTAGTGTGACCGTGTTCTCCCCACAAGTGAAATTCACTTCGCCGCGTATCGCCTGCACGGTGATCGGATGGGCGGCTTTGTGATCTGGCAGGGATTGACCAGGGGCAAAACTGAAAAGGATCAGGTTTGCGCGCTCACCGTTTAAGACTCGCTTAACCCCAGGGCGCTCGCGTTCAGGATCGGTGGGAGGCGCCAAAGCCACCAGATCAAGGTCGGTCAAGGGGGAGTTCGGTGCCTCCTGATGCACACTGCGAGGATCGGAGGACGGGTGGGAAGAGTCGTTCATGCTTCAAGCGTAATGCCTAAGAGCGAGATTGTGGGGAGCGCGGCAGGAAATAAGAGCAGCTGGGTGTATGCGGTAAACTCTGCGCCATGGAATTGATGATTGGGCGCGTCATTAAGTCGCATGGGATCAAGGGAGAAGTGGTGGTAGAGCCCACCACCGATGAGCCTGAGGTGCGCTTTGCGGTAGGAGAAACACTGCGGGGAAGGCAGGGTCGCAAGGAGCACGAGTTGAATATCTCTGCGGTGCGCAGCCACAAGGGCAGGCTTTTGGTGACGTGCAAGGAAATTGCCAATCGCACGCAGGCGGAAAGCCTGCGCGGCACCCAATTTTTCGCTGCCCCATTAGAGGATGACGACGAGGGCTTTTATGACCACGAGCTCGAAGGCCTGCGCGTTATCCACGAGGGGGAAGACATCGGCTCTGTGACCTCCGTCGTGCACGGGCCTAGCCAAGACCTCTTAGAGGTTGAGCTAGCTTCGGGCAGCTCCGCCTTGGTGCCCTTTGTCCATGCAATCGTCCCCGAAGTGGACTTGGAAGCCGGCACGTGCATCATCCAACCCCCAGAAGGGTTGTTGGATCTATGAGGCTTGATGTAGTGACCATCTTTCCGGAATACCTACAGCCGCTGCGCCATGCCCTTTTAGGCAAGGCAATCGAGCAGGGCCGTCTCGAGGTGGGCGTGCACGATCTGCGGCAGTGGGCCACGGATGCGCATAAATCGGTCGATGACTCCCCCTTTGGCGGCGGCCCAGGAATGGTCATGAAACCTGAGGTATGGGGCCCTGCGCTTGACGATGTCGCACTCGGGGCCACCGCCCCCACCCTCGATTCCTCCCTGCCGCACCTCAACCGCCCACGACACGATGAATTAGAAGGCGTCGAAGCTCAAGCGTATGGCGCCGATGCGGCACACGACGAGCGAGAGAGCGACAGTGAAGATGGCGCCCTCCCGCTGCTTCTGGTTCCTACCCCGGCTGGGGCGCCGTTTACCCAAGCGGATGCGCGGTCGTGGTCCACCGAGGAACATATTGTTTTTGCCTGTGGGCGTTACGAGGGCATCGACCAGCGCGTGGTTGAAGATGCAAAGAAGCGCTACCGCGTTCGGGAAGTATCCATCGGGGATTATGTGCTCATTGGTGGGGAGGTCGCCGTATTGGTGATCGCAGAAGCCGTAGTCCGCCTTATCCCCGGGGTATTGGGTAATAAGCGCTCGCATGAAGAGGATTCCTTTTCAGATGGCCTATTGGAAGGCCCGAGCTATACCAAACCGCGCGAGTGGCGCGGGCTTGCGGTGCCGGAGGTTTTGACTTCTGGAAATCATGGTCTGGTAGATCGGTGGCGCAGGGAACAAGCGTTGGAGCGCACGTGGCAGCGCCGCCCGGAGTTATTGGATCAGGTGGAATTGAGTAAGGCGGATAAGGCATTTGTAGCGCAATTGAGCGAGCGTGAACCGAAAGGCAAGGCACAGTAGTGCGGGTGAGCGTGGATCTTTCTGTGCTGATGAGCCAGGAAGAATGGGAAGAAAGCCTGGCTGGTATGCCGGAGAAACTGCGCGATGCTGGTTTTGTGCCGGTAAATATTTTTGCCACCGTAGTTTCCCCGTCGCCGCCGAAAGCTAGCCCATTGGCCCTGGAATATGAATTCAGCAATGGAACCGCAGCGGAGGGCACGCCGCTGTGGCGGGTCATCGTCAATGGCGATACCACAGCAGCCCTGCCCTCCGTCGCGCCGATGGTTGCTGAGTGCTTACCGCCCACCGCGGCGTGGTTGGGAAGTACAGAAATCGGGCATACCGAATTCGCGTGGTCGGCCGAGCCGGTGTGGAGCGCAGAATCCAGCGAAGAAAATTAAGAAAAATTCCCTGGAAAACTTGTATCGGTGCTGGGTAGTGCTACTGTAAGTGCAGCACACACTCGCTTTTTTACTTGCTCTCCAAGGACTCTCTCGCATGACTTCTCCCAATGGAAATGATTTTGGCGGATACAACCAACAGTCGCAGTACAACCAGTACCCCGCGTATTCTCAGCCGCAACAGAGCCGCGGGAATGGGGCCATGATTGCGGCGATCATTTTGGGAGTTGTGGCGCTATTGGCCGTTGCTGCTGCCGCATTCTTTTTCGTGCAAGGAAATGGCGATAAGTCCAGCGCCACCGCGCAGGAAAGCCAATTCCAACAAAAGGCGGACTCCACAAGCGTTGATGACAAGGACGACGAGAAGTCGTCGGGTAGTGAAGCTACCGTGACCAAGACTGAGCAGGCACCTGCGCCCGCCCCAGCACAGGCACCTGTAAGTAGCGGCAATGGGCACTCGTGGGGCGACTACACGAGCTATTACGCTGCCACCAGTAAAACGTCAGAGGCATTTGCAAAAAATGTCTACAACACCTTTATGAATAACTGGGTGTCCGGTGGCGGAACGGATGTCACCTTGAGCGTCTATTCACCGACTACCGGTGGTACCTATACGATGTATTGCTCCGGGAACTCCTCGCGGGTAAGCTGCACCGGCGGCGATAGGGCCCGGGTAGTCATCCACTAAATTGGGGCGTGTTTCATTCCTCTTCTTCCTGCTTTCAGCGTGCGGGAAGAAGAGGATTTTTATGTGTCCCGCACTGGCCGTCTGGGGCGGCGGAAAACGCATGCGGTAAATTGGGTGGGTCCCATACCAAGCTTTGAAATGGAAGTGTGAGGAACCTACGTGAATATTGCGGCCACCATCGCGGCGGAGATTGGCGCTCAAGAAACCCAGGTTTCGACGGCGCTAAGGCTTCTGGCGGAGGGAAATACGGTGCCTTTCATTGCGCGCTATCGCAAGGAGGTCACGGGTGGTTTGGATGACGCGCAACTGCGCACCATCGAAGAGCGGGCCACCTACCTGCGCGAGCTGGAAGAGCGTAAAGAGACGATCCTTGCCGCCATTGAAGAGCAGGGCAAGCTTAGCGATGACCTGCGTAGCCAGATCCTCGCCTGCGATACCAAAGCGCGGCTTGAGGATTTGTATCTGCCGTATAAGAAGCGGCGCAAGACAAAGGCGGATATCGCGCGGGAAGCCGGCTTGGAAGAGCTGACCGACACATTGATTGCGCAGCTGCAGGCCCAGCCGGAGGAACTGGCACAGGGTTTTATTACGGAAGGTTTCGCGGATACCAAGAAGGCGCTAGAGGGGGCGCGCTCCATTCTTATCGATCGCTTCGCGCTCGATGCAGACTTGGTAGGCAGTGTG
This sequence comes from Corynebacterium sp. KPL2838, assembly GCF_040225455.1. Lineage (NCBI taxonomy): Bacteria > Bacillati > Actinomycetota > Actinomycetes > Mycobacteriales > Corynebacteriaceae > Corynebacterium > Corynebacterium sp. KPL2838. The sequence continues at coordinate 168,622 of NZ_JBEHFT010000001.1, forward strand.
CGCGAGCGCATGTTTAACCAGGGTGCCATGCAGGCGCAGGTGGTGGAAGGAAAGGAAGCCGAGGGGGCGAAGTTCAAGGATTACTTCGACTTCAACGAACCTTTTTCTTCGCTTCCTTCCCACCGCATTCTGGCACTCCTGCGCGGGGAGAACGAGGGAGTGCTGCAGTTGCACCTCGATGCCGGTGACGACGCCGACTACGAGAACCTCATCGCGGATCGGTTCGAGTTGGAACGCAGCTCCGCGTGGTTGGATAACGCCGTGCACTGGGGATGGCGCACCAAGCTGTATGTTTCTTCCAGTCTAGATGTGCGCATGCGCTTGAAAGAAGTAGCAGAAGAAGACGCGCTCAAGGTCTTTGCCACGAACCTGCGCGATGTGCTGCTTGCCGCCCCCGCGGGCCAGCGCGCCACCATCGGCCTTGACCCGGGCTACCGCAACGGCACCAAATGCGCCGTGGTGGATAAAACGGGCAAGGTGCTCGATACCACCATCGTCTATCCCCATCAGCCGCAAAACCAGTGGTCGCAGGCGGTACAGACCCTGTCCACACTGTGCGCGCGGCACTCGGTTGACCTTATGGCCATCGGCAATGGCACTGCCTCCAGGGAAACAGAAAAGCTCGCGCACGAGATTGCTGACCTGCTCAAACAGGCTGGGGGTCAGCGGCCGACGCCCGTCGTGGTTTCCGAATCCGGCGCATCGGTCTACTCCGCATCGCAGCTGGCGGCGGAGGAATTCCCCGATATGGATGTCTCGCTGCGCGGGGCGGTCTCTATTGCCCGGCGCCTGCAGGATCCGCTGGCAGAGCTGGTGAAAATCGATCCTAAGGCCATCGGAGTGGGCCAGTATCAGCACGATGTGAACCAGTCGTCGCTGGCCCGGACGTTGGATGGCGTGGTAGAAAGCGCCGTCAATGGCGTCGGCGTCGACCTCAATACGGCCTCGGCGCCGCTATTGGAGCGCGTGGCGGGTGTTAACCCCACCATCGCCGCCAATATCGTGGCCTACCGCAATGACAATGGCTCTTTTGCTACCCGCAAGGAGCTGAAGAAGGTGCCGCGCTTAGGCCCGAAGGCCTTTGAACAATCCGCCGGCTTCCTGCGCATTAATGGGGGAGCGGACCCGCTCGATGCGTCGGCGGTTCACCCCGAGGCCTATCCCATCGTGACAAGGATTGCGGAGCAGACGGGGCTGGGCATCGGCGAGCTCATTGGCAATAACCGGGTGCTGGACAAGCTGGATCCCGCCGATTTTGCGGACGAGACCTTCGGTATCCCTACCGTGAGCGATATCATCGCCGAGCTAGATAAGCCCGGCCGCGATCCGCGCCCTGAGTTTAAGACCGCCACCTTTAAAGAAGGCGTGCATAAGGTCTCTGACCTTACCCCAGGCATGGTGCTGGAGGGCACGGTCACCAACGTCGCGGCCTTCGGCGCGTTTGTGGATATCGGCGTGCACCAAGACGGACTCGTCCATGTCTCTGCAATGAGCCATCAGTTTGTTTCTGATCCCCATGAAGTCGTGCGCTCTGGCCAGGTGGTCAAGGTCAAGGTGATGGAGGTTGACGTTGATCGCCAGCGCATCGGCCTGTCGCTGCGGCTGGATGATGAACCAGGCCAGCCTGCGCCGAAGCGTCGCGGCGGCGATTCGCCGCGCGGATCCGGCAAACGCGGCGGTCAAAAACCCTCGCGCGCAGCGGGGAAGAAGGGGGGCCGCAACTCCGATCGTGGAGGCTCCCGCGGGCGCCCGGCAGCCAAGGGGACCATGGCCGATGCCCTGAAGAAAGCCGGCTTCTAACTTCTCTGTGCAGTGGCCTACCGGCACCGCAGGGTGGGCCGCTGCCTGAGGCCGCGGTGGGGAAAATATCCCCGCCAACCGCGCATGCGCCGAAAAATATGACCGCCACTTCGCAGTCGATGCGGACTCCCGCGGCCATTAATGGTAAGTTTGGCAAAACTAAGTAAATGGCGTCCTTCTTTTCCTGTTTCAACGAGGCACTGCTGAGTAGAGCGGGGCAAGGGGGACGCTGAACTACTGCCATAAGGAGACAACTATGAGTCGTGCGGCCGATAGCGGTCAAGGTGCCGGGGACACCGCAGAGATGCCTTCGATAAGCGGCGAGGACCCCAAGGGCCGGGGAGTGCTGGGCTGGCACCGCCTCTTGGATTGGCGCCCGCGCAGCGCTTTGTCGCGGGTGCTTATCGTATTCCTCCTCGTTGCTCCCATCATCGTGGCCGGAACCATGATGTGGGCTATGTGGGATCCATCCAAGTACATGCGCAATATTGATCTTGCCGTGGTCAATGAAGATGCGGGCGTGGATAAGCAGGGCAGGCACACCAACTATGGCGACCAGGTGGTCAAGGGCTTGCTGGATACCGATTACCTCAACTTCTCTGAGGTCAATAAGAACGACGGCGATGAGGGCCTGGTCAAGGGCAAGTACTTGATGGTGGTGACGATCCCGAAGAACTTTTCCGAACAAGCCGTCACCATTATCAGCGAAAAGCCCGAAAAGCCTGAGATAAACTTCGCTACCAATGACTACTACGGCACGAATGGCTCAGTGATTTCCTCCAGCCTTATTCCGCAGGTGCAAACCAGCGTGGAAAACGCCATTTCCAAAAAGTACGCTGACCAGGTCATCGAAGGGCTTACTAAGTTGAGTGACGGCCTGAACAATGCCGCGGACGGCGCGGGGCGACTCGATGAGGGCGTCGGCAAGCTGCAAGAGGGCGGCGGGCGCGTGATTGACGGAATTAACAAGCTCGACAACGGTGCGGGCATGCTCAATAACGGCACGGCCGAGCTCCTCAACGGAACGACGCGGCTCAATGATGGCGTCGGCCAGTTGAATGATGGTGCGGGTCGGCTGAGCGATGGCGCCGCGCGCCTCGATGACGGTGCCACCCGGCTTGCCGATGGCTCCGATAAGCTCCTTGCCGGCACCGGCCGCCTCGCCGATGGTGCGGGCCAAATCGATGCCGGTGTCAATCAGCTCACGGGCATGCTCATCCCCGTGCTGAAACAAGCCCAAGCCGTGGTGCCTGGTCTTACCCAGCTGGTAGACATTCTGCGCGGGCTCGGCATGACACAACAAGCAGACCAGCTTTATTCGCTCGTATCCAAGCTTGATCCCGCATCGAGTGGGAATATGGTGGGGCAGCTGGAAAAACTTTCCGCAGGTACCGGCCAGCTGCACTACAACCTGTCCGATCCGCAATCGGAATATCTGGGCGGTCTTACCACGCTGAACGGCGGGGCACACCGCCTGTCTGATGGCATCAAGGAACTGCGCGGCGGAGTCGGGAAGCTTAGTGACGGTACCTCGCAGCTGCAGGACGGCGCGTCCCGCCTGCAGGATGGCGCATCTCGCCTCCACGATGGCACGGGCGTGCTTAAGGAGGGCACCGGCCGGCTGGCAGAAGGCGGAGCTGAGCTGAAGGGCGGCATGGATCGCCTCAAGGAAGGCTCTGGCGAGCTATCTACAAAGCTTGCCGAAGGCGCCGCCAAGGCACCTACCATTTCCCGCCCAGAGGATTCCGCGCAAAATATAGCGGTTCCCATTAACTTCACCGCATCCAATGTCCACCCCGTGCAGACGGTGGTCAACCCAGCGGACCCGACCGAAAAGAATATTACCGGCGGCGCCTCCATGCTCTTCGTGCCCGTATTCGGCTTCCTCGTCATGCTGCTCTTGGCGATGACGCTGCCGTACTACATGGCGCGCCGGGGAGCCCGCGCCACCAGCCCGGCCCGCAGCGTATTTGGTGCCTTTGCCGCGTTGACCGGCCTGAACTTCCTCATACTGGCGTTTATGGCCCTGATGTCTTCCACCCTGGGGTGGCAGCCGGCAAGCTGGTCCATGATCGCGCTCGTGCTCGCCGCGATTTCCGCCGTGGGTGCGGCGACCTACCAGTTCTTCCTGATTACCTTCGGGCGCAAGATCGGTTCGATCTTTGCCGCCGGCGCGTTTGCCCTGGGCGTGATGGTCTTTGGCGGTGTCTGGCCGGTCCTGGCGATTCCGCGCGCGCTCAGCCTGCTGCACCCTTTCCATCCGATGTCTTACGCCAAGGACGCGTTCACCCGCGCTACCGACGGCATTCATGATGGCACGTTCTGGAGCAGCATCATTATCCTCTTTAGCATCACGGTGGGTGCCGTGGTGGCGTCGTACCTGGTCTTCCGGGCGCGATACCTGGGCACGGCAAAGATCCTCGATGAGCACCATTGCCGTTTCCGCGCGCCCATGCCCGCCTAGGGTGCGCCCCGGCCCGTTCGCCCCAGGTAGGGTAGTAAATCTGCGAAGTGGAGGAATTTGGAATTGGCCGGTTCCTATGGAAAGATAATCCATCGTTCTATGTAACGGGCACGAACCGGTCAGGCTTAAAGCCGCCAGGGTCCTCTGTCCCAAACTGAAAAGGAATATTGGTATGACCAACATTATCGACAAGGTCGATGCAGCACAGCTGCGCGACGACATCCCGTCCTTCCGCCCCGGCGATACCCTCGACGTCAACGTCAAGGTCATTGAGGGTAACAACGAGCGTGCACAGCTCTTCAAGGGCATCTGCATCCGCCGCCAAGGCTCCGGTATCCGCGAGACCTTCACCGTGCGTAAGGTTTCCTTCGGTATCGGCGTAGAGCGTACCTTCCCGGTTCACTCCCCGAACCTCGAGTCCATCAAGGTCTCCCGCCGTGGCCGCGTCCGTCGTGCGAAGCTGTACTACCTGCGCGATCTGCGCGGCAAGAAGGCTCGCATCAAGGAGCGTCGCTAGTTCTAGCGCCGCTGCGCGCAGTTTGTTTCTCCCCCTTTTCCCCATCCGCTGAGTACCGGGAAAAGGGGGAGATTTGTATTTTCCTTCTTGTTTTAGGTTCGGGATCGAGAACCTAGCTAATCAGATTAGTTGGGACCAATTTGAGCATTAGAAGGCAGAAAACAGTGACACTTCGGCGTGTATGTGGGACCAAAAGAGAATCCCTTAAGAGCATGCGCGGAGTATAACGTAATGCAAAGGGAGCTCAGGGTTGTTGAAAACTGGGATGGGTTAACTGTGGAGCCCCGAGGGCAGCGAATCTGACCAAGGCACAATGTAGAGAACCGAAGGATTGCAGCTATTTGAATGGGAGCTGAATAAAATGGTGAGTTTTTGAAATCCTATGCTTTCTCGGATTCCTTTGTTTTTAGCCACTCCTTGCTTGTCGGTAGAAAGGTTAATACAAATATAGGAATGGTACCTATTACGGGAATGAAAAGTAACAGGAGCAAGACCCCAGGAAAGCCCGCATCTTGGATTCTTCTTGTGGTTAATGCAAGAAAAGAGATAAATAGAAGAACTAAGAGTATTTTCACTACTGTTGTTCCGAAATTCCCGACAGCATGGTAGTCAAACTTGCTGATAGGGATTGAAGCGATAGCTATAGCAGCGAATACCCACCAATACTCGCTTCTGGATGCACGACCAATAAAAATAAATGGTCTTGTAACAAAGCGTTTTAAAGCCTGCCATGGGGATGCCCCTGGCAGGGGCTGGCGACATGGGGACCGGAACGCTTGTTCAAACATCAAAACCTCTCTTTTTGCTGAGTAGAACTACTTTGAACCTCAACTCGGGAGAACGAAATATCTATTTTGACGTCTACAATTGTAGAGCCTTGCTTCCTGCAGCATACATATCTAATTGGATAATTTCGTAATATTCTAAGACCTCAAGAGTTCAGTCTTATTGAATCGACGTTAGTGGTGTACCTAGTGCGGCGAATTCCCCGCCTATGAAAAGACTGACATTAGTGGTCGTTGTTCGGCAGCGTGAAAATACTTAGATGTAAAATAATCGGAGCATATAGATAAAGATCTAAATTATTCCATTTTTATGGGAGCGTTTTTAACTTTTAAAGTGAAGTCTTCTTTCATATTTTCCAGGTCGGGAAATAACAGTCTTTTCTCTGGCGAAAAGCGCTTCTAACCTGGTTATTCTGATTATCTGCAGACTTTTGATTGTAAACTACATATACAATCTCCATGCTACTTGTCAACGCGGCCAAGCAGATACTCACAAGTTACTCACTCAAATGGTAGGCCTTACACAGAAGTGCGACTCGTCTATAGTTCCTACAGTCTGGGGTACTCGGCTAAACATTTCGATTTCCTGTGAATCGGCCGAAGTCGCGGGAGCCAATCCGGATCTCGGGCACGCAGTTGCTAGGATCTGACGGGTGAATAACGAAAGTATCTCGCAGGGCAAAGAAGCGGCCACGGAGAAAAAACAAATGCCGTGGTGGCTGGAGACTCTCGTGGTCGTCATTTCCGTGCTGGTGGTCGTGGGGCTATTCCAAAACTTCATTGGCCGCCAATACGTGATTCCCTCAGGATCCATGGAGCCGACACTGCACGGCTGTGAGGGATGCACAAATGACCGCATCTTTACAGAAAAGGTCTCCTACTACGGCGATAAGGGCCCAGAGCCAGGAGACGTTGTAGTCTTTAAGGGCACGGACGACTGGAACGGGAGTTACGTGTCTCCGCGCTCATCCAATTCCGTCATTCATGGCATCCAGGATGCGTTGAGCTTTATTTCCCTGGCACCGCCAGATGAAAATACCCTGGTCAAGCGCGTTATCGCCACCGGTGGGCAGACGGTGTCGTGCCAAGAGGGCGATCCCGCCGTCATGGTGGATGGCAAGCCCATCAACCAGGACTACGTACAGGAACCGCCGACCTACCCAGTGGATGAGTCGACCGGATCGGAAGCCTGCGGCGGCCCGTATTTCGGCCCGGTGAAGGTGCCCGAAGAGAATATCTGGGTCATGGGGGATAACCGCACCGCGTCTGCTGATTCGCGTTACCACATGGGTGATAATTTCCACGGCACGATCCCCGTAGAGAATGTGCGCGGAAAGGTGCAGTTCGTATTCTGGCCGTTCAACCGCATTGGTGGGGTCGATGACCCAGACATCCAAAGCTAAGCCGCAACAACAGCGCCTGCGCACCCGCGATTTCCTCGCACCGGTCATAGGCGGCTTCGTGCTCTTAGTCCTACTGCAGGCTTTCGTCGGCCGGATGTATGTCATTCCCTCCGCGTCGATGGAACCCACGCTGCATGGTTGTACTGGCTGCGATAATGACCGCATCGCGGTGCAGAAAATGAGCTATTATTTCCACGACCCAGATCCAGGCGATGTCGTGGTTTTTGAAGGACCCGAATCCTGGAATACCGAATTTGAAGTTCAGCGCTCCGAAAACGTGCTGGTGCGCGGTGCCCAAAATGCCCTTGCATCCGTGGGGCTTTTGCCCAATGGGGAAAATATCCTGGTCAAGCGCGTTATCGCCACCGAGGGCCAGACGGTCAAGTGCGAAGAGGGCGATTCCGCGGTGATGGTGGATGGTGAACCGATAGATCAGAGCTTCACGTTGGATCCTCCCGAGATTCCGGTGGATCCTGGCTCCGGCTCGCAGGCTTGTGGCGGCGAGTACTTTGGCCCCGTCACCGTCCCGGAAAGCAATATGTGGGTCATGGGGGATAACCGCACCAATTCCCTTGATTCCCGCGCGCACATCGGCGACCACCTGCAAGGCACCGTGCCGGTCGATAATGTGCGCGGCAAGGTAGAAGCCGTGGTCTTGCCCGTATCGCGCTTGGGTGGCATCGACGATCCGGATATCCAGAATGCGGCGGCTTAAACAGCAGCGCACCTTTGAGGTGGCGCTGGCCCGAGCGGGGCTCGGCCCCGTCGCTGGGGTGGATGAAGCCGGCCGCGGTGCGTGCTGTGGCCCCATCACCATCGCCGCCTGCATCCTGCCCGAGCGCATCGTGGGAGAATTGGATACCTTAACCGATTCCAAGAAGCTCACGCCCCGCCAACGAGAAAAGCTCTTTCCCATCATTAAAGACAAGGCTGTGGACTGGTCGGTGGTCCATATTGCGGCAGGGGACATCGACAAGCGCGGCATCCAGCACGCGAATACCTCAGGCATGCGCAGGGCGGTAGCGTGCCTGGACAAGCGCCCAGGCTATGTGCTTTCCGATGCCCTCTTTATCCCCGGCCTTACCCAACCTCACCTGCCCATTATTGGCGGGGATGCGGCGGCGCGATGCATTGCGGCGGCAAGCGTGTTGGCCAAGGTAAGCCGGGATCACCTCATGCGGGATCTGGATGAGCGTTTTCCGGGCTATGGCTTGGCTGGGCATAAGGGCTATGGCACCAAGGCGCACGAGGCCGCGATTGCCGCTTTGGGGGCGAGCCCGGAACACCGCATGAGCTACAGCAATGTGCAGCGCGCCCATGCCCAATTCACTGCGCGTGCCTAGCGAAAATTGTGGTTTCTGCGCGCTAAGCTAGGGCGAGCTATCCCATCTTTTGGAGGTCCACAGTGAGTGCAGAGGAACTCGAAAACTACGAGGCAGAGGTAGAGCTGTCCCTTTACCGCGAATATCGCGATGTCGTCAGCCAGTTTTCTTATGTCGTAGAAACCGAGCGCCGTTTCTACCTGGCCAATGCCGTAGAACTGATTCCCCATACCGCCGGGCCCGATGTGTACTACGAGGTGCGCATGTCCGATGCCTGGGTATGGGACATGTATCGTTCCGCGCGCTTTGTGCGCTACGTCCGCGTCATTACCTACAAGGACGTCAATATCGAGGAATTGGATAAGCCGGATTTCATCATGCCGGACTAGGGCTTAGCGCGCCTGTCAACTCGGCGCCCGCTGCATTCCGCCGCAGCTGTGGATAACTCTTCGTGATGTCGAAGTTATTCACAGCTGCGGCGGTTTTCTGGTTTTCGGGCTTGTAGCCTGCCCGCATCCTGCGGTGTTCTGTGCGTGCAGTAAAAAGCACGAAAGAAAAGGACACCGCACATGCAATTTGCATCAGATAAACACTTGGCCACGAAACGCCCTCAGCATAGACAACAGCTAGGCAAGCGGGGCGAATCATTTGCCGCGCGCTACCTCCGCCAGCGTGGATCCGAGATCATCGCCGCCAACGTTAGCTACTGCGTGGGAGAAATCGATCTGATCGCCCGCGAGCCAGATGGCACAATTGTCTTCGTCGAGGTAAAAACCCGCTCTACAGCGAGCTTTGGCATAGCCGAGGCCGTAACTCCACACAAGCTTTCGCGCATGCGCAGGGCCGCCGTCCAATGGTTAGATGGCAAGCCACTTTCCACAGTGCGCTTTGATGTCATAGCCCTCGTGGCCAAAGGCGAGGGCTTTGAGCTAGAACACTTTACGGGGGTCGAGGATGGCTCTCGGTAAATGTTTAGCAGTCTCCCTACACGGCGTGCTCGCCCGCGTTATCAACGTCGAAGCGAATGTGGGGCACGGGCTTCCCGGAATCCATGTGGTGGGGCATGCGGATACTGCGATATCTGAATCCCGCGACCGCATCAAGACCGCCGCCGCGAACTCCCGCCTGCCGTGGCCGAAAACCAAGGTCATCGTGTCCATGTCGCCGGCCTCTTTACCAAAATCAGGCTCCCACTTTGACCTGCCCATGGCCCTTGCGATTCTCGCCGCCCACGTAGAACAGCACGGTGCTGATTACGCGCGCTTCGTGCAGGCACCCAGCCGGGTGCTCGAAGAAACTTTGGTGCTCGGGGAGCTGGGCCTGGACGGCACGGTTAGAGCAGTCCCCGGCATTATCCCAGCACTTCTTGCCGCCCGCGAGGAGGGCATTACTACGCTGGTTATTCCGCCAGGAAATGCCGCCGAGGCCACCCTCGTGCCCGATATGAATGTGCTGGTTGCAGCTACGCTCTTTGATGCCTTTGCGTGGGCGCTAGGAGAGCGTGACCTGCCTCGGGCAGCCGAGTGCTGCTCTGACCACCCCGCACCGGCACCCACACAGGAACGGCTCGACTATTGCGATATAGCCGGGCAGCATCATGCGAAGTGGGCGGCAGAAGTCGCCGCCGCCGGTGGACACCACCTGTTGATGATCGGCCCACCGGGCTCGGGAAAATCCATGATCGCCTCGCGCCTGCCCAGCATCCTTCCGGACCTGAGTCCAGACCAGATGGTAGAAACCACCGCTATCCACTCACTGACAGGAACCCCCGGAGAAGTGGTCTCCCATGCTCCCTTCATCGCCCCGCACTCTTCGGTCACCCGCGCAGCGCTCCTTGGTGGTGGAAGTGGCCATCCTCGCCCAGGTGCGGTGAGCCTGGCCCATAATGGGGTGCTCTTCCTCGATGAAGTCAGCGAGGTAAGCGCACCGGTCCTCGACGGCATGCGGGCGCCTTTAGAAGAAGGCCATGTCCGCCTGGCACGCGCGCAACAAGAAATAGACTACCCGGCGCGTTTCCAGCTCATTATGGCCGCCAATCCCTGCCGGTGCGCTGCCGAGGATCCCTCTAAATGCACCTGCAATCCGCATGACCGGCTTAATTATCTATCGAACCTGTCTGGGCCCTTGCGTGACCGCTTGGACATGGTGGTCACCCTGTCTGGGCAGTCAGCCACCATTAACGCGGAGGGCGAAGAATCATCTTCCGCCATTGCTGAGCGCGTCGCCGCAGCCCGTGACCGCGCCCGGGCACGCTGGGCAGCTGATGACATTCCGGCACGCGTCAATGGCGCCGTGTCCTCGTCCTATTTGCGCCGACACCGCCCAGCTTCCGAGTCCGCGATGATCATGCTGTCTGCCTACTTAGCCGAGGGCGAGATTTCGCAGCGCGGTATCGACCGCGTCCTGCGCGTGTCGTGGACCTTGGCCGATCTGCACGGAAGCTCTAGGCCGGATCTTGCGGAAGTGGGCCAAGCCCTTGACCTTCGCTCGAGCCAGACGGTGGGGAGGATTTCGGCATGAGTGAGCTTGATTTATCGACTCCACTTGCCACGTGGGTATATCTCAATCGCGTGGTTGAGGGCCCGTCTGCCTCCTTGCAGGCCTTGCTGGAGCACCATTCGGCGGAAGAGATTGCCCACGGGATTTATCACCGAGCCGATTGGATCGGGTCGCTTTTGGCCCGCACCGCCTCGCGGTTTGATTGGGTGCGGCAAAAAGAAGATCTCGCTGCGGCAGAGCGCGTAGGGGCGCGCTTGATTACGGCCGATAGCCCGGAGTGGCCGACAGAGGAATTCTCTTCCGCCTTCGGTTTCTACCAGAATGGCGCGGACGCGCCGGCCACATTCGATGAACAAGCAGTGCCGCCACATAGCTTGTGGGTGCGCGGCTCAGCACTCAAACCCGACGTAGGGCAGGCCGTAGGGATCGTGGGCACGCGCGCCATTTCACGCTATGGGTGGCAGGCAACCCAAAGCGTGGTCTCAGGCCTGGTAAACCACGAATGGACGATCGTCTCCGGCGGCGCCTTGGGAGTAGATACGGTGGCGCATGAGACCGCCTTACACAATGCGGGGCGCACCGTTGCGGTAGCCGCATGCGGAATCGACAAGAATTATCCGGCCCGCAATGGTGGACTCTTCGATCAGATTGCCGATAATGGCTGCATCGTCTCCGAATTCGCCCCCGAGACAGCACCCAAGCGGCATCGCTTCCTTATTCGCAACCGCCTTGTTGCAGCGCTGAGCCAAGGAATCGTGGTCATGGAAGCCGCGTATCGTTCCGGCGCGCTTAATACCCTCAACTGGGCGGAAGCTTTAGGGCGCGTTGCCATGGCTGTGCCGGGACCAATTACGACGAGCGGCTCGCTCGGATGCCACCAGCGCATCCAAGACGGGCGGGCCCAGTTGGTCGCCAGCGCCGATGAAGTTCGCGCCCTGGTCGGCCGCGCCGGGACGGTCGATCCGGAGGCGCAATATGAGATGAATTTTGCGGCGTCCTTAACGCAGCGGCTATCGCGAAATGAGTTACGTGTTTTTGATGCGACCCCGCCGCCGGGACGCCCTGCAGCCACCGCTGAAGATATTGCACGCGACGCGGGATTCCGCCTTCCTCTTACTATCCACTTATTGCTTACCCTAGAGAAAATGTGCGTGATCGTGCGGGAAGGAAATAACTGGGTTCGCTTAGAGATGGGCTGAAAAGGAAGTAAACTCATGGGGTATGAGTGATAAACGGAAGGCTGCAGAAAGCAATGCTCCGGTGGGGCAGATGGATGAGGCCATCGAGGATTTTGCGGACTTCCAGCTCCAGGTCAAAGGCCGTGCGGAGGCTACGGTGCGTGGCTACCGCGCGGACTTAAAAAACCTGGCCCAAGACATCGATACTTTTGCGGACTTTAACCTCAATAACCTGCGGCAGTGGCTGGGCAACGCGGTTGCAGAAGGCAAAGCGCGCGCAACGCTGGCACGCAGGACTGCCTCAGTTAAAGCCTTTTCTACCTGGGCGGAAAGGGAAGGCTACCTAAGCCGTGATGTCGCGGCACGATTGGTAACACCGAAGGTGGGCCAGCATCTCCCAACGGTCATGGCGCCGCAACAGGCGGGTGAACTTGTGGGCAACGCCGTTTCAATCGATGAAGCCCATTTTCAGCGCGATAGCGCCATTTTGGAGCTGCTCTATGCCACCGGAATGCGCGTTGCGGAATTGGCCCGCCTCGACATCGGGGACGTGGACTTTAAGCGTTCCACCGCGCGCGTTACTGGTAAGGGAAACAAGCAAAGGGTCGTGCCCTTCGGTACCGCCGCAACCGATGCCCTGCAGCAGTGGATAGATGGCGGGCGCAAAGAACTGGCGCGGGGAGATACCCAGGCCATTTTTGTGGGCAGTAGGGGAGCGCGCATTGATCAGCGCCAGGTGCGACGTATCGTGGAAAAAGCCGCAGCGGTTACGGGCACAAGCGGGCTCACACCGCACGGGGTGCGCCACCTTGCGGCTACTCACCTCCTAGAAGGCGGGGCGGATCTGCGCGTGGTCCAAGAGCTACTGGGCCATTCATCCTTGAGTACCACACAGATTTATACGCATGTCTCCGCAAAGCGGTTAAAGCAGGTCTATTCCCAGGCGCACCCGCGGGCCTGAGTAATTCTCATAAAGGCTTAAGCCGGATGACCGGCATATCTAGCAGGCTTAGTGGGTCGATATAGCCGTCTTTGGCGATTCGGGCGCCCCAATGCAGCCCTGGTGTGCCGTCTACTGGGTGGCCGAGCTTGCCTATAGTTTGGCCCTCGCGCACCTCTTGGCCTTGGGTAACGCTCGCGTGCACGGGTTGATACGTGGTGCGAATACCATCGGCATGGTCAATCGAAATAACCGGGGTGCCCGCTACGGTGCCGACAAAAGCTACGGTGCCTGATTCAGCGGCGACGACGGTACCGCCTATTCGCAGGGCCATATCGACCCCGCGGTGCCCCGCGCTCCACTTGTGTTCGGGCTTATCAAAGCCGCGTAGCACCCGAACCGGGCGCGTCTTTCCGGAGGCGGGATCGACATATGCGGTAGCGGGCGCAGCGCACAGTAGCACGAGTGCAGCGGTGAGGATGGTGGTGACGGAGGGGAGAAGGGGGCATCGGCAAGCAGCGTTGTTGTGTGGTCGTAGCAAACGGTTCATGGGGCACAGTGTGAAGCGTTGGGCCAATATTGTCCTGCGAAGCGTGGGCTGGCTGTGGATAAACTGGCAGCGGTGAGGCGGAAGAAACCCGAGTGACAATCGAGGCGAAACGTCCAAAGAAACTTGTGGAAAAGTGCTCGTTCGGTTTGGAAAATCCAGCTGGCTGGGATTATTGTCTTCTGTAGCAGTGTGTCCGCTGGGTGGTAATCATCACGGAGGCATTGACTACGCGCGACGAAGTTGTCGCATCCTGCATTAAGGATGTGGCGGTCCGATAGCTGACGTGGTCCTTGGAAACAAGGTGTTAGCAGGGCCTTCGTTGCTAGGGTGCGGAATAAAACACCGCACATTTGGAAAACCGAAAGACAATTAAAAGAAAGCGAGCGAATCATGGCAGTTGTAACCATGCGCGAGCTCCTCGACGCTGGTGTGCACTTTGGCCACCAGACCCGTCGCTGGAACCCGAAGATGCGTCGTTTCATCTTCACTGACCGTAACGGCATCTACATCATCGACCTGCAGCAGACGCTGACCTACATCGATGAGGCATACGAATTCGTTAAGGAAACCGTCGCTCACGGTGGCACCATCCTTTTCGTTGGCACCAAGAAGCAGGCGCAGGAAGCAGTTGCGGAAGAAGCAACCCGCGTCGGCATGCCTTATGTCAACCACCGCTGGTTGGGCGGCATGCTTACCAACTTCCAGACCGTGTCCAAGCGTCTGAAGCGCATGAAGGAGCTTCAGGCTATGGATGAGCGCGAGGACGGCTACAAGGGCCGTACCAAGAAGGAAGTTCTGATGCTCAACCGCGAGCGCGCCAAGCTTGAGCGCGTTCTGGGCGGCATCTCCGAGATGGCTAAGACTCCGTCCGCACTGTGGATTGTTGACACCAACAAGGAGCACATCGCGGTTAAGGAAGCTCACAAGCTGAACATCCCGGTTGTTGCCATCTTGGACACCAACTGCGACCCGGATGATGTTGACTTCCCGATCCCGGGCAACGATGACGCAATCCGTTCCACCAAGCTGCTGTCCGGCATCGTGGCTTCTGCCGTCGAAGAGGGCAAGAAGGCTCGCGAGGAGCGTCAGCTTGCAGCCGCTAAGGAAGCTGCCGGCGATTCCGCAGAGAAGGAACAGCGCGATGCTGAGGCTGCTGCAGCCGCATCCGATCCTGCTTCTGCAGAAAAGACCGAGGAAGCACCCGCAGACAAGCCTGCACAGTAGGCCTGCCTCTTGTGAGGATTCTTTCTTAACTGCACTTAATTGAATACCCCACGCACATTTTGGTGTGGGGCAGCTAGGGAATAATTCCTGTACAAGGCTGTTTACCTGACCCCTACCACCGTGTGCTACGGCGGTGGGGGTTACTTTTATCTATGCTGGAGGCGGCTAAAATTAGCCTCAGTACGACCGCATTGATGAAGGCAAAATGGGGTAGATTTCCCCACCCAAAGACGGCGCGAGACCGCTACTTCGGCTACGCTGTCTCAACGAACACTGATTGATTTTCAAGGAGGATCGCCCTAACTATGGCGAACTACACTGCTGCAGACGTGAAGGCACTGCGCGAAGCAACTGGCTCCGGCATGCTCGATTGCAAGAAGGCCCTGGAAGAAAACGGCGGCGACTACGACAAGGCCGTTGAATTCCTGCGCATCAAGGGCGCTAAGAACGTGTCCAAGCGTGCTGACCGCGAGGCTACCGAAGGTCTCGTTGCCGTATCCGGCAACACCATGGTTGAGATCAACTGTGAGACCGACTTCGTGGCAAAGAACGAAGGCTTCCAGTCCTTCGCTAACAAGATTGTTGAAGCTGCAGCCGCAGCCAAGGCTAATTCCCCGGAAGAACTCAACAACGTAGAGATCGACGGCCAGAAGGTCTCCGAGTTCGTTGACCAAGAGTCCGCAAAGACCGGTGAGAAGTTGCAGGCACGTCGTGCAGTCACTGTCGATGGCGACAATGTTGCTATCTACCTGCACCAGCGTTCCGCTGACCTGCCTCCTGCAGTCGGTGTCTTGGTTTCCTACGAAGGCAACAAGGAAGGTGCACACGCTGCCGCACTGCAGATTGCAGCTATGAACGCTGAGTATCTGAAGCGCGAAGACGTTCCTGCAGAGATCGTCGAGAAGGAGCGCTCCATCGCTGAGGCCACCACTCGTGAGGAGGGCAAGCCTGAGGCTGCTCTTCCAAAGATCGTGGAAGGCCGCCTGAACGGCTTCTACAAGTCCGTTGTCTTGCTGGAGCAGGCTTCCTTGTCCGATAACAAGAAGACCGTCAAGCAGGTCGCAGAAGAGGCCGGCACCACCATCACCGGCTTCGTCCGCTACGAGGTTGGCGCTTAAGTTTAAGCCCGCTTTTTAGCCTTTAAAGCCCACGGGAGGAGTGTCCTCTCTGTGGGCTTTGTGCTGTCTAGGGACAATGGGGAAGCGGTGGCTGCTGGCCTGTGGTGCAGTGTGGGGAACCGGTGGCAGTGTGGGTAAGATGGAAAAGAAATAAAATCAGCCCGCGCAAAAGGAGACGATGAAGGCGTGACTTCTGCAGACGAAAAGCGAACCGGATACAAACGAGTAATGCTGAAACTCGGCGGCGAAATGTTTGGCGGAGGCAAAGTCGGAATTGACCCGGACGTTGTC
This sequence comes from Corynebacterium sp. KPL2838, assembly GCF_040225455.1. Classification (NCBI taxonomy): domain Bacteria; kingdom Bacillati; phylum Actinomycetota; class Actinomycetes; order Mycobacteriales; family Corynebacteriaceae; genus Corynebacterium; species Corynebacterium sp. KPL2838. The sequence goes on from NZ_JBEHFT010000001.1 coordinate 184,713, forward strand.
GAAAATGTAGCTCGCCAAATCGCTGAAGTAGCTGAGCAGGGGATCGAAATCGCCGTGGTGATCGGCGGCGGCAACTTCTTCCGCGGAGCAGAGCTCTCGCAGCGCGGCATGGACCGCGCCCGCTCTGACTACATGGGAATGCTGGGCACGGTCATGAACTCGTTGGCCCTGCAGGACTTCTTGAAGCAAAAGGGCGTTGATTGCCGTGTGCAAACGTCTATCAACATGGCGCAAATCGCCGAGCCGTACCTGCCGCTGCGCGCTGACCGACACCTAGAGAAGGGCCGCGTGGTTATCTTCGGTGCCGGCATGGGCATGCCGTATTTCTCCACGGACACCACGGCCGCGCAGCGCGCCTTGGAAATTGGCGCCGATGTGCTCTTCTTGGCCAAGGGCGTTGATGGCGTGTACTCCGATGACCCACGCACGAACCCGGATGCGGAGCTCTACACCCAAATTACTCCGCGCGAGGTCATTGAAAAGGGTCTCAAGGTTGCCGATGCAACCGCCTTTAGCCTGTGCATGGACAATGACATGCCGATCTTGGTCTTCAACCTCCTAGAAGAGGGAAATATCGCCCGCGCGGCCAGCGGCCAGGTTATCGGCACGCTGGTGCAGTCCTAATTCTAAAACGACACAGAACCTGCTACCTTTTATACAGCTACCCCTCAACGTTGAAGGATGATTCAGCCTCATGATCGATGACATTCAGCTCGAAGCCGAAGAGCACATGACCGCTTCCGTCGAGCACACCCGCGAACAGTTGGTGACCATTCGTACCGGACGCGCGAACCCGGCGATGTTCAACGGGCTCATCGCGGAGTACTACGGTGCGCCGACGCCGATTACTCAGATGGCTACCATCTCTGTTCCAGAGCCGCGCATGTTGCTCATCAAGCCATACGAGCAGTCCATGATCCAAGAGATTGAAAACTCCATCCGCAACTCGGATTTGGGCGTTAACCCCACCAACGACGGTCACGTACTGCGTGTGACCGTTCCCCAGCTGACCGAGGAACGCCGTAAGGAAATGGTCAAGCTGGCTAAGAGCAAGGGCGAGGACGGCAAGATCGCAATCCGCAATATTCGCCGCAAGGCCATGGAACAGCTGAAGAAGCTCCAAAAGGATGGCGAAGAGGGCGAGGATGAGGTTCTTGCCGCAGAGAAGGAAATGGAAAAGATTACCGCTGGCTACGTCGAGCAGATTGACAAGCTAGTGGAAAACAAGGAATCCGAATTGATGGAGGTCTAGGACTTTTCCGCTGCCGCCGCGCCCAATCGGCCGGCGGCGCTTTTCTATACGTAGTATTTTTGTATAGGAAATAGACAAGCCCCGCGACGCGCATACAACGCCAAGTGAAAGGAGCCGGTCACGGTGAGTGACGCCTTGAACCGCCGATTGCCGCAGCCGAAAAATGGTCCCGGCCGTGACTTGCCGGCGGCTATTGGAGTAGGCGTGGGGCTCGGCGCCCTCGTCGTCCTCGCCGTCTGGGCTGGCCCCTTGGCTTGGTATGCGGTGGTAGCAGTCGCGGTCGGCGGGGCCATGTGGGAAGTTCTTACCCGCTTGCGGGAGAACTCGTACTATATCCCGCGCACCCTGTTAATCATTTTGGGCCAAGCCATGGTGTGGATTTCCTGGCCGCTTGGCGCGCCCGGCCTCGTGGCCGTATATGTCACAGCAGTACTCATTTTGATGTTCGGCAGGCTTTTTCATAACGGTCGGCATCGCCCACCCATTAATTACCTGCGGGACATGTCCGTCGGTATCTTCGTGCTGACGTGGATTCCGCTTTTCGCGACCTTTGCAGCGATGCTGTCGCTGATTTCTTCCCCAGTGGCCAGCGGCGCCGCTTCCATCGTAGTCTTTATGTTGTGCGTGGTCGCCTCTGATACGGGTGGCTATATCGTTGGTGTGATGTTCGGCTCGCACCCCATGGCACCGGCCGTGAGCCCGAAGAAGTCCTGGGAGGGCTTTTGCGGCTCCATTGCCTTCGGCGTCATCGTTGGGGCGCTTTCCGTCCACTTCCTCTTGCACCACTCGGCGTGGGTAGGTGCCTTGATGGGCCTTGGCCTTGTTATTTGCGCTTCGCTGGGTGACTTGGTGGAATCGCAATTTAAACGAGAGTTGGGCATTAAGGACATGTCCCACATTCTCCCTGGGCACGGCGGCCTTATGGACCGCCTTGATGGCATGCTTCCCTCTGCCATGGTTACTTGGGTGGCCATTAGTTTTATGGCAAACCTTGCGGTCTAATCCGTGCTGAAACCACCGCGTGTCAAAAGAGGGCTGAATATAAAACCGCCGCTTCCCACTGCATTGCTGAAATAACGTTCCAAGGCAGGAGAAAGCGGCGGTAGGGCTATTTAGCCTTGGGCCTGCTTGCGCAATTGGCGGCGCAATTCCAGCATGCGCCACACACCTACAAGCGCCATGATGAGCGCGCCGCCGATGGTGAACATCAAGTAGGCAATGCCTGCTGGGAACTGACCCGACCAGCCGAGAAAGTTCATTGGAACTTCTTGCTGGTTTTGCAGAATGAAGATGATCAATACGATCAGCAAGAGGAAGCCCACGATGAGCGCTGCCCAAGTGCTAGCGGCGAATGAGCCTTGGGCTTTTTGCGGGGCGGCAGCAGGCTCAGTGGTGCCGGTGTCGGTGGAGACTTCCTTGCTTCCGGTTTCGGTCAGAGCGGCATTATCTTCTGCCGCGGTGGCCTTATCATCAGAGGTGGAAAAGTCATCTTCAGGGTATTTCGGATTGGTCATATGTCCATTATTTCTGTAAACCCTTCCAAAATTCCACTTGGCTATAAAATGAGGCGTTCCCAATTGGAAAAGTTCCGGTAAACCGTGGAAAGATGGGCATCATTATGGCTCAACCAGTAAAACTTAACTTCTCCGCGCCGCGGCGCGGTCTGCCACCTAAGCACTTTGCGGATCTCTCTGAAAGCGAGCGCATTGATAAGCTCGCAGAAATCGGCCTACCTAAATTCCGCGCTAAGCAAATAGCTAAGCACTACTACGAGCATCTCACGGACGATGTCGAAGAGATGACGGATATCCCCGCCGGCAAGCGCGAGGAGGTCAAAGACGCCTTCTTCCCTGAGCTCATGAAGCCTATTCGTACGACTTCTACGGATGATGGGGAGACCACTAAGTCCTTGTGGCGCTTGCACGATGGCACCCTTTTGGAGTCTGTCTTGATGCGGTACCCCGGCCGCGCTACCTTGTGCATTTCTTCTCAGGCTGGCTGCGGAATGGCCTGCCCGTTTTGCGCCACCGGCCAGGGCGGGCTAGACCGCAACCTTTCTACCGGCGAAATCGTCGAACAGTTCCGCCATGCAGCCGCGGCGATGGCGGCCGAAGGCGGACGCTTATCCAATGTTGTCTTCATGGGGATGGGCGAGCCGCTGGCAAACTACAAGCGCGTGGTTCAGGCGGTGCGCCAGATTACCGGCCAAGATGGGACGGGCTTTGGGCTCTCGCAGCGCAATGTGACCGTATCCACCGTGGGTTTGGCACCTGCCATTCGCAAGCTTGCGGACGAAGACCTTGCCTGCACGCTTGCAGTGTCGCTGCACACTCCGGATGATGAGCTGCGCGATAACTTGGTGCCGGTCAATAATCGTTGGTCCGTTGATGAAGTCCTCGATGCCGCACGGTACTACGCCGATAAATCCGCCCGCCGTGTATCTATCGAGTACGCCCTCATCCGGGATAAGAACGATCAGGATTTCCGCGCCGATATGCTGGGCCGGAAGTTGCACCAGAAACTTGGCTCTAAGGTGCACGTCAACGTGATCCCGCTTAACCCGACACCGGGTTCAGAGTGGGACGCAGCTCCCAAGGCACGCCTCGATGAATTCGTGCGCCGCGTCCAGGCGCAAGGAGTGCCGTGCACTGTGCGCGATACTAAGGGCGATGAAATCGCTGCAGCCTGTGGCCAGCTTGCCGCCGATGAGCGAGAAGACATGTCGGCCTAAGCCAGAACCGGCAGGTCGCCACAGCCACCTAGGCATAGTCTGAAAGTGCCTAGGTGGCTTTGTCTTTAGTATTTGCGGGTGTTGGCGTATGCGGGGCAGCACAACTACACGCCCGGCAAAACCACAAAACCGCCGGGCCTCCTCGCAATGAGGAAGACTCGGCGGTTTTCGTAGCTAGGATTACAGCGCGTGCTTGCCGGTGCTTACCTCGGCAGCATCGGAGGCAGAGTCAACGCGCAGGTGGGCTACGCGGGAAGGCTCGATATTCAACGCGCGCAGCTGGGAGTCGGTCAACTCGGCGTAGGCGCCAGAAACGGTCTTCTGGTCATAAATCCAGTCGCGCTCCTGGTGGTCGGCCGGCTTGTTATTAGAGGTGATGGTGCGCACCTGGTTGAGCTTCGGCTCGAAGGTGAAGATGAGCAGGCCCACAACCAACAGGACGGTCAGGGCGACGAGCCAGACGGTCTCCACGTGGCCCTTGTGGTTACCAAAGTTGAAACCAATCATGAAGATCACGGAGATCCAACCCGCGATTTGCACACCAGAGCGGCTGATGCGGGACCAACCGAAGCCTGCGGATGGAACATCTTCGGTAGAAACACCGTCATAAACCTGCGGTACCGGCTTGTGGGAAGACACTTGCTCTCCTTCGCTATCGCGTGTGTCCATTAATCGAGGGGGCACACCAATGCCATTTGACTGACACCTATTTTAAAACATCGTGGCTGCAAAGGCGATTAAACACCCCCGCCTGCTTGACTGGCTCCACCCCATAGCAGGGCGCGGTAAATGACCGCTAGGGTAGAGGGGTGACTACTCAGCGAATCCTTATCCTTGGCTCCACCGGCTCTATTGGCACGCAAGCATTAGAAGTAATTGCGGATAACCCCGATAAATTCGAGGTCGTGGGCATTGCCGCGGGCGGCTCTAACCCGCAGCAGATCATTGACCAGGCCCGTAGCTTCCACCTTTCGTTTGACCACATCGCCGTTGCCCAGCCTGCAGCGGCTGCGGAGGTTTCTGCGACTTTAGGCGGCACGGTACTTTCTGGTGAAGGTGCTGCAGAAGTGCTGGTGCGCTCGGTTCCCGCCGATACCGTGCTCAATGCCCTAGTGGGATCCCTCGGGCTCAAGGCCACTTTAGCCACGCTGGACATTGGCGAGTACCTCGCACTAGCGAATAAGGAGTCCTTGGTTGCCGGCGGCACGCTGGTCACGAAATCCGCGCGGCCAGGCCAGATCATCCCCGTGGATTCGGAGCACTCTGCGATGGCGCAATGCCTGCGCGCGGGTGAAGAGGGCGAGCTGGCCAAGCTCGTTCTCACGGCCTCGGGCGGTCCCTTCCGCGGCCAAACGCGTGAGCAGATGTGGGAGGTTACTCCGCAGCAAGCCGCGCAGCACCCTACGTGGTCCATGGGGCAGATGAATACGCTGAATTCCGCCACCTTGATCAATAAGGGGCTCGAGCTCATTGAGGCGACGCTGCTTTTTGATATTGAGCCAGAGCGCATCGATGTCACGGTTCACCCGCAGTCGGTCATTCACTCGATGGCCACCTTTAAAGATGGCTGCACCATCGCACAGGCTTCGCCGCCGTCGATGAAGCTGCCCATCTCCCTGGCGCTGAATTGGCCCCAGCGTGTGCCGGGGGCGCAGCCGACACTTGATTTTTCCCAAGCGCATACGTGGAATTTTGAGCCGCTTGATGATGTCTCTTTTCCCGCCGTATCCCTCGCCCGCGAGGCCGCAGCGCAGGGCACCGGCGTGATTTATAACGCTGCCAATGAAGAGGCCGCGGCGGCCTTCTTGTCTGGTCGCATCCACTTCCCAGAGATTGTTGATGTTGTAGGCGAGATCCTCGGGGAGTCTTCCCAGTTTGCTGGTGTAGTCTCTACCCTCGATGAAATCCTCGCCGTAGAAGGCGAGGCTCGCAGGCGCGCGAATGCGCGCATTGACCGTTTAGCTGACTAGAAAGCTTTCTTTAATGGCAAATTTGCTGGGCATAGTGTTTTTCGCCCTTGGCATCGGGCTGACCGTGGCACTCCATGAGGCGGGGCATATGTTTACTGCCCGCGCCTTTGGCATGCGGGTGCGCCGGTATTTCATTGGCTTTGGCCCGCGCGTTTTCTCCTTCCGCAAGGGGCATACCGAATACGGCCTTGCCGCGTTCCCGGTGGGTGGATTTTGCGATATCGCCGGGATGACCGCGCAGGATGAATTCCTCACGGAGGAAGAAAAGCCCTATGCGATGTATAAAAAGCCATGGTGGCAGCGCATCATCGTCCTCGCAGGCGGTATCGGCGTCAACCTGATCCTTGGCTTTGTCATCTTGTATTTTGTGGCGATGACTGCGGGACTTCCCAACCCAGATGCCGATGTGCGCCCGCGGGTGGGGGAGGTAACCTGCACCGCTGACCAAAAAGAAAACCAGGAGCTGGAATCGTGCACCGGGAACGGGCCCGCTGGTAAGGCCGGTGTCCAGGAAGGCGATATCATTCTCGCGCTTGATGGCCAGCACCTGGATTCCTTTACGCAATTGCGCGATGAGGTAATGCAACGTCCCGGCGAGACCGTGACGCTTACCGTAGAGCGCGACGGCGCGGAAAAAGACTTCTCCATCGAATTGGAAACGGTCAAGCGCCTGAATCAACAGGGCGAATTGGTGGATGCCGGATCGATCGGGCTGAGCAATGAGGTCCTCGACATCGTCGAGAAGTATTCAGCAACACAGGCGGTTCCTGCAACGTGGCATTTCACCACCTATTCGCTCGAGGCCACGGTGGAGGGAATCAAACAATTCCCCGCTAAGGTACCGGACGTGGTGGCCTCCATCTTTGGTCACGAGAGGGATGTGAACGGGCCGATGTCCGTAGTCGGTGCGTCGCGGGTTGGTGGCGAACTCGTGGAGCGTTCCCTGTGGGCATCGTTCTTCATGATGCTGGCGACGCTGAATTTCTTCCTCGCTATTTTTAACCTCATTCCGCTGCCGCCCTTTGACGGCGGCCACATCGCGATCATCTTGTATGAGAAGATTCGCGATGGCATTCGCAAATTGATGGGCAAGCAGCCGCTGGGTCCTGCCGATTACACCCGGCTTATGCCCATCACCTATGTCATGGCGGCCCTACTTATGGCGCTGGGCGTAGTGATAATCATCGCGGATGTGGTCAATCCGATCAGACTATTTGGCTAGGTTCGTTATCCCCCATGCCCGCCGCGCGGCGTGAGTAGAGTGCCCAACGCTTAGCGCACGTGTACAGCGCGAGCGGGCACTTTAGCGCTTAACCATCTAGTGCTAGAGTGGGGACGTTCAACACTTATTGTGCAATAACATTTAGCAACGAGCCACGAGCTAGAAATAAGGAGCATTCATGTCTAGTCCTATCGGTCTAGGAATTCCTGACGGGCCTCCGCCAGTATTGCACCCGCGCCGGAAAACGCGGCAATTGCACGTAGGCCCAGTGGGCGTTGGTTCTGACTACCCAATTTCGGTGCAGTCGATGACTAATACCAAGACCCACGACATCAATGGCACCCTGCAGCAGATCGCACAGCTTACTGCCTCTGGCTGCGATATCGTGCGCGTGGCCTGCCCTAAGCCGGTGGATGCGGAGGCTCTGCCGACCATCGCCAAGAAATCCCCGATCCCGGTCATTGCGGATATCCACTTCCAGCCCAAGTACATCTTCCAGGCCATCGATGCTGGCTGCGCGGCAATCCGCGTCAACCCCGGCAACATCCGTGAATTTGATGGCCGCGTTAAGGAAGTGGCGAAGGCCGCTGGCGATGCGGGAATCCCCATCCGCATTGGCGTCAATGGCGGTTCGCTGGATAAGCGCCTGTTGGAAAAGTACGGCAAAGCTACCCCAGAGGCGCTCGTGGAGTCCGCTATCTGGGAGGCGGGCCTGTTTGAGGAGCACGGCTTTGGCGATATCGCCATCTCAGTTAAGCACTCTGACCCAGTCCTGATGGTGGAGGCCTACCGCCAGCTGGCCGCGCAGACCGATTACCCACTGCACTTGGGTGTGACGGAAGCGGGCCCGAAGTTCATGGGCACCATTAAGTCTTCCGTTGCTTTCGGCGCCCTTTTGGCAGAGGGCATTGGCGATACGATTCGCGTCTCGCTATCAGCTCCGCCTGAAGAAGAGGTCAAGGTGGGCGATCAAATTCTGCAGTCTTTCAACTTGCGCCCGCGCAAGCTGGAAATCGTGTCTTGCCCGTCGTGCGGCCGCGCGCAGGTGGACGTGTACAAGCTGGCGGAAGAAGTTACCGCCGGCCTCGAGGGCATGGAATTTCCCATCCGCGTTGCCGTCATGGGTTGCGTTGTCAACGGACCTGGTGAGGCCCGTGACGCCGACCTAGGCGTGGCGTCCGGTAACGGCAAGGGCCAAATCTTCGTCAAGGGTGAAGTGGTGCGCACCGTGCCGGAAGACAAGATCGTGGAGACCCTCATTGAAGAGGCAATGCGCATTGCAGATGAGCAAGGTCTCGAAGCCGTGGATGGCGCCAAGGCCGATGTTCGCGTGACGCAGTAAGCAGCTTCCTTCCACGCGGTAGTTTTTAAGGACTGCCCTGCACTTCGGTGTGGGGCAGTCCTTTTTGCTGCGTGCGCTGCTAATGTGCCAAAGCATGAAGAAGTTATTCGCACTGGTTGCTACAGTCTCGTTTGCTGCAACTGGTGTGGTTGCTTGTACCCCTAAGCCCGTATCTGCAGAGCCGGTGGTAGAAGAGTTCATTGAAGGCATGGAGAGCCGAAATAACGAGGGCTTGGAGGAGCTTACAGATTCCCCCGATGACGCCACACAGGCCCTCGATGCTACGTACTCGGGTTTGCAGGCAGAGGGTCTCGATATTGAGCTCGAGGGGATAAAGCAGAACGAAACCATGGCCACGGCGGATTATAAGGTCAAATGGGATCTGCCCAAGGAACGCAGCCTGAGCTATACCACGCAGATGACCTTGACCAAGGCCGAAGATGAATGGACGGTGCGGTGGAAGCCCAGCATAATTCACCCGGACCTAGGTGCGCACCAACACTTGGAGCTGCGCGCCTTGGAAGCCACGCGCGCCAGCGTCGTCTCCTCCAATGGGGTGGAGCTGATGAGTCCTGGGCTGAATTACCGCGTCATCGTGGATACTAGCTCGCTTTCCGATGTCCGCCCCACAGCCTCCAAGGTCAGCAGCGCCCTAGCTGCGGCGCACCGCGAGGACGATTCGATCGCGGAGGTAGACGCCAAGGATCTCGCCGAAAAACTAGAAAAGACAGATTCTGCCTATTCGGTGGGGCTTTATACAGAAGAGCAGGAGTCCGTCATCCGCGCCAAGCTGGAGGGGATGGACGGCGTCCGTATTAATGAAGAGCCCGCGCTGGTGACCCGGGACCGTGGTCTTGCGCCCGATCTCTTATCGCGCGTGCGCTCGGCCGTCAATGACGAGCTCGACGGCGAGACCGGCTGGTCCATCGCCGTCGTCAATGAGAATGGTGCGGCGCTTTCCGATGTAGAAAAGCATGCCCCCGAGGCTGCCCCCTCCGTCAAGGTTGGATTGGATTATGACGTCCAACGTGCGGCCCAAGAAGCAGTGGATCAGCGCTCGGACGCCCAGGCCATGTTGGTTGCCGTCCGACCTTCCAACGGCGATATCCTGGCCGTAGCACAGACCGAAAAGGCGGACGAAGACGGCGATGTCGCCTTGCAAGGCCAATACCCACCCGGCTCGGTTTTCAAGATCCTTACCGCCGCCGCGGGCGTGGAAAAACAAAACCTGACTACGGATACCATTGTTCCGTGCCCCGGCACGATGGATATCTATGGCCGCGTGGTGACCAACTACAACGCGTTTTCGCTCGGCAACGTGCCGTTAAGCCAAGCCTTCGCGCAATCGTGCAACACCACCTTCGCGGATATTTCCACCAAGCTGGCACCCGGTGAATTGAAGGAAACCGGCAAGAAGTTTGGCTTCGGGGTGGATTATGAAATCCCTGGGCTGACCACCACGACCGGCTCGATTCCTGAGGGCAAGGAAGTTCTGGAGCGCACCGAGGCCGGCTACGGTCAGGGCTACGACCTCGCCAGCCCGTTCGGCATGGCTATGGTTTCGGCCTCTGTGGCGGCGGGAAAGACCCCAACGCCCACCCTTATTGAGGGTCGCGAAACCAAGGCCTCGGATAAGTCGGAGCCGATCCCAGAAGACGTGCTGAATAACGTGCGCGGCATGATGCGCCAGGTGGTCACCAGCGGTACCGCCCGCGGGATGCAGGCGGGTGGAACGATTTACGGCAAGACCGGTGAGGCCGAGATCAATGAGGGTTCGCATGCGTGGTTTACCGGCTACAGGGAAGAAGACGATATCGCCTTCGCCACGCTCATTGTGCTGGGCGGCGGCTCCGAATCCTCGGTAGCTATTACCGATAACTTCCTGCGGAAGCTGGATGATTACCGCTCGCGCCCCAATGATGGCCCAGCCCCCAAGGTCGAGTAAGCCGCGGACACCGACTGGGCACCCCGATACTGCGTGAGCCGGAATGAGGACTACCATGGGCAATTATGAGTACTCGTGGAAAATTGAAGCCAGGTAAACCAACCCCCATCCGGCCGGTGCCAGAAGATATCGAGCGCCCGGAATATGTGTGGAAAGACGAGGTACAAGAGGCCATCGGCGAGCCTTTTGTACAGTCCCCCGAAGTGATTGAGAAGATGCGGGAGGCCTGCAAGATCGCGGCCAACGCGCTGAAGGAAGCCGGCAAGGCCGTAAAGCCTGGCGTAACGACGGATGAGGTCGACCGCGTAGCGCACGAGTATATGTGTGACCACGGCGCGTACCCATCTACCCTGGGATACCGGGGATTTCCCAAGGGCAGCTGCGTGTCGCTGAATGAAATTGTCTGCCACGGCATTCCGGATACCACCGTGATTGAAGAGGGTGACATCGTTAATATCGATGTCACTGCTTATAAGAATGGCGTGCACGGCGATAATAACGCTACCTTCTTGGCCGGTGACGTATCTGAGGAGCACCGACTATTAGTAGAGCGCACCAAAGAGGCCACGATGCGCGGCATTAAGGCCGCAAAGCCGGGCCGCGAGATCAACGTTATCGGCCGCGTTATCGAGTCTTATGCCAAGCGCTTTGGCTACAACGTTGTACGTGATTTCACCGGTCACGGCGTAGGGCCCACCTTCCACAATGGGCTGGTGGTCTTGCACCACGATTCCACTACGTACCGCGATATCTTGGAACCGGGTATGACCTTGACGGTAGAGCCGATGATTAACCTGGGTTCGCTGGATTACGATATTTGGGATGATGACTGGACCGTGCAGAACCGGGACGGTAAGTTCACCGCCCAGTTCGAGCACACCTTGGTCATTACAGAGGATGGCAATGAAATCCTGACCATCCCAGATGAGGATTAACCGCTGCGGCCCTTCTTAAAAGGCCCGAGGCACAGCGAAAGCCGCCTCCTTTATCACTCGCGTGAATTAGGCCTAAACGACAGGATGTGTTGGTGAAGTTATATGTTTAGCCGGTCTGGCGTGCTGGTATTAGGATTATTTCACTTATCCGGAGGGATAACGCAGCCTCGGACCTGAAATACCGTCGGGGGCGTGCTGATGTGCTAGGTGCCGAGGTTCACGATGAATGGATGAGTAAGAATCATCCTCGATGTCCCGTCTGTAGCGGGGCGTGCACCAAACACGGAACGACGAGTACTGGGCGTCAACGCTGGCGATGCCGCACCTGCAAAGCCACCTTCACCCGCGCCAATGACGACGCAGTTCAGCCAAT